>QVQD01000105.1 GCA_003584875.1 Methylococcales bacterium | reverse complement strand
CAGGGTATAGACCTGAAAATAGATGATATTTAAGGACTTGACTTATCTATGACAGGTCGGGTTAGCGATAGCGTAACCCGACATTTTGTAGCTGTAGACCGGAATAAGACCACGCTAGCGCAGCGCGGGGTGGCGTTTCCAGCTCAGGTGCTCTGCCGATGCCGGAAACGCTTTACTCGCTTACGCTCGTAAAGACTTATTCCGGCCTACATTTATTGGGAACGCAGTCTAAAAATTGACCAAGATCCTTACTAAAGTATAAAATCAGCCGCTGATTCAAGTGCATTAGTTGAATAGTGACTACTGCTCTACACAAACGGCTTTAATCGATAATTTGTTTTAGCCAAACTGTTAGATTTCATAGAACCGCCTCAATGTGAAAGCTGACTTATCTACTATGAGGTGAAACTTTGGAGATATCATGGACAAACTACCTACTTTTGATAAATTAACTGCTCTTTCAATCAGCATTGGCGTACTTTCAGGCGTTGCAACTTTTTTGGCTGTTGGCCCTGCTAGCGGCATCTTTTTTATCTGGGCTGCAACCATTGCTTGGGCTGCTTATTTTTTCCTAGGCGCAACTAAAGAAGCGTTGATCAACACTATTTTATGTGGCATTTTCGGTGTTGTAATGGCTTGGTTCACTGCACTTTTGCTAACTAATATTTCTGCTACAACTTCACTTGGTTTTCCATTTATGGCTGCCTTTACAGTGTGTCTTTCTGTGATCGTTTTATGCTTAGCCGCTAATATTCCACAACTAGCCACTATTCCTGCTAGCGTATTAGGCTATTCATCAACGTTTGCTTATTTATTACAAACACCTGATAAATTAAATCAAGACGTATTATTAGGTATTTCTTTGAGCAACCCTTTGTTAGTTATTTCTTTTTCTATTGTCATTGGTACTTATTTCGGCCAATGGTCTGCTCAATTGAGTGAAAAACTAACTAAGTAAGTTCGCTGTTTTTAAATGTTTAAACATAAAAAACCACGACCTATGGTCGTGGTTTTTTATTTATGTCTTACGATAAACGCTTAACGTTGAAACTTAAGACGATAAACAACACCTACCGATAATCCGAACTTACGCAAAATATTAAATTACATGCTGAGAATTACTGAACTTAAACTTCCCTTAGATCACTCAGAAACTGCAATTAAAACTGCCGTATTGAAAAAATTGGGAATTAACGCTGAAGACCTCATCACTATCAGTATTTATCGCCAAGGTCATGATGCTCGCAATAAATCGACTATCTATTTAGTATATACCCTTGATATTGAACTTAAAAATGAAGCTGAGGTGCTTGCTCGACATCAAGATGACATTAATATTTCAGTCACGCCCGATAATACTTACCA
Organism: Methylococcales bacterium; assembly: GCA_003584875.1. GTDB lineage: Bacteria > Pseudomonadota > Gammaproteobacteria > Methylococcales > Methylomonadaceae > Methylobacter_C. The sequence goes on along the minus strand of QVQD01000105.1, from coordinate 8,032 downwards.
ATTTGTCACTAAAGCTCCTAATCACTTAGTCAATCGTCCCATTGTTATTGGTACTGGGCCTTGCGGGCTTTTTGCTGGATTAATCTTGGCACAAATGGGCTTTAAACCTATTCTTTTAGAAAGAGGCAAAGAAGTTCGCGAACGTACTAAAGATACCTTTGGTCTTTGGCGCAAAAGTATTTTTAACCCAGAGTCGAATGTGCAATTCGGTGAAGGTGGTGCGGGTACTTTCTCTGATGGCAAACTGTATACCCAAATTAAAGATCCTAACCACTATGGTCGTAAAGTTTTAACTGAATTTGTTAAGGCAGGTGCACCCCCTGAAATATTACGTGTCAGCAAACCACACATAGGCACATTTAAGCTAGTAACCATGGTAGAACAAATGCGCGCTACTATCGAAGCTTTAGGAGGTGAGATTCGCTTTCAAAGCCGCGTTGATGCTATCAATATAGAAAACGGACAAGTACAAGGAGTGACTTTAGCCAATGGAGAAAGCATTGCTTGCAGACATTTAGTTTTGGCGGTAGGACATAGTGCCCGCGATACCTTTAAGATGCTTTATGATCGTGGAGTCTATATTGAAGCCAAAGCTTTTTCTGTTGGCTTTCGTATTGAGCACCCACAATCGCTAATAGATCAGTGTCGTTTTGGTAGTAATGCCGGTCATCCTTTACTGGGCGCGGCTGATTATAAATTGGTTCATCATTGTAGCAATGGGCGATCAGTTTATAGCTTTTGCATGTGCCCCGGTGGCACTGTGGTAGCAGCGACTTCTGAAGTAGGTCATGTAGTTACTAACGGCATGAGTCAATATTCACGAAATGAACGCAATGCAAATAGCGGTATTGTAGTAGGCATAACGCCCGAGGACTATCCCGGACATCCTTTGGCTGGCATAGACTTTCAAAGAAAACTAGAAGCTCATGCCTATATTTTAGGGGGCAGTACTTATGAGGCACCTGGACAATTAGTTGGTGACTTTCTTGCTGATAAGCCTTCTACCCAGTTGGGCTCAGTATCACCCTCTTATACGCCTGGAGTTCTTTTAGGTGACCTTAGCACTGCCTTACCCGAATATGCGATCGCTGCAATACGTGAAGCATTACCCGCCTTCAATAAAAAAATAAAAGGCTTTGCCATGGCTGATGCCGTATTAACGGGTGTAGAAACACGCACTTCATCACCGATACGTATTAAACGCAATGATAGCTTTCAAAGTATCAATACTTTAGGGTTATATCCAGCGGGAGAAGGCGCAGGTTATGCAGGCGGTATACTCTCTGCAGCAGTTGATGGAATTAAAGTAGCTGAAGCTTTAGCTTTAAATGTGATGGCTGAGCTACCAGGCTAAGGTTAGGCAATTTTAATTTTAAGGGCAGGCAAAAGATGAAGGGCTAAAGGCTAAAGGCTAAAGAGCAACAAGATATTAGCCAATGTCATTAAGTTAAGGACTGGGGGAAAGCAAATAATCTGTAGGGGCGAATGTGTCGCCCCTACAAATCCTTAACTTAATGACATTGAGATATTAGCCTTGAGCCTTGAGCCTTGAGCCTTTAGCCTTTAGCCTTTAGCCTTTAGCCTTTAGCCTTAAACCTTTAGCCTGCTGTCATAGCCCTCTCTATTCCCTTACCGGCTTTTTATCTAATTTCCTTTGCAAGGTACGGCGGTGCATATTTAGAGCTCTAGCTGCTGCTGAAATATTGCCGTCATGCTGCATGAGTACTTTCTGCAAATGTTCCCATTCCAAGCGTTTGATTGATAGTGGATTCTCACTAATCGATACTGAGCTATCACCTTCATTTTTATTAAGCGCATTAACGATTTCATCTGCATTGGCAGGCTTAGTTAAATAATGGGTTGCGCCTAATTTAATGGCTTCTACTGCTGTGGCAATACTAGCAAAACCAGTCAACATGACTATTTGCGTATTATCATCTAAAGAAATTAATTTCTTAACCAACTCCAGCCCCGATTCATAGCCAATACGTAAATCAATCACGGCATATTCAGGTAGATCTCGCTCAGCCAAGAAAATACCATCAGCAACATTAGTAGCAACCAATACTTCGTAATGTCGTTTTTCTAATGCTGACTTCAATACATTACAAAAAGTAATATCATCATCCACTAGCAATATGCGTGGCTTATCCATTTCCGTACTCATCATTTTCTCGCTCAAAGTTTAAAAGAGGTAATGTAATTTCAACGCAAGCCCCCCCAGACTCTGCATTATAAAGTTCTGCTTTACCACCTAAGCGAGTAATAGTGGAAAAAGTCAAAAACAATCCCACACCTAAGCCGCGTGTTTTACTAACCACAGGTTGTTTACCGACTACATCTATCAACTCGGATGGAAAACCAGGCCCATAATCACGGATTTTTAAGATAACATAATCTGAATCCCAGCTAGCATGAAAATCAATGCCAGATTCACGAGGTGAAGCTTCAGCGGCATTATTTAAAATATTAATTAATGCATGAGTCAAAGTACGTTCTGCAATAATTTTAGCGTCTAAATCAACGGTTGATTCTATGAAATAATTTAACTTGACTCTTTGTTCGTGAGTTCGCCACTGGTTAATGACATCATCTATATAATCGGAAATCTGTAATACTCCACCTGATTCTGCACGCATTTCACCTGCAGATGCAGACATAACCGATAAAGCCTGCTTACAGCGGCTAATCTGTTGCTGAAGAATAATCATTTTTTCATATAAATCAGGATAACGGTGACTTGGATAGTCCTGTTCTAATTCGTGAGCCACAATCGCCATCGTACCTAAGGGTGTACCCATATCATGAGCCGCACTGGCCGCTAAAGTACCTAAAGCAACGACTCGCTCATCTCGCAAAGCATTTTCTCTAGCGTCTGCCAAATTACGCTCCTGAAATCTAAGAGTTTTAGCTAATTCAGCTACAAAATAAGCCACTAATCCTGCACTAAACACAAAGCCAAACCACATACCAAACATATGTAAACTAAAATAGCTTTTGTCATGCATAGTATGAGCATGTTGCAACATAATATAATGCTGTAAATCAGTGCGCATACCCTGAGGATCAGGCATATGCGGCTCTATTGATGGCAAAGGAACATTGAATGCGATTAACATCGTATACATAGAGGTCGTTAGAATGACCATATACCAAGCGTATGTCGGCGGCAGCATAATCGAGGTAATTATTAGAGGTAACAAAAATACCCAAGTAATCGGATTTGAAGCGCCCCCCGTCAAATACAATAGCGCCGCGATAATAAAAACATCCACCGATATTTGCGAAAATATTTCCAACTCAGTCACTGGATCATTGGTATCCAGCCGCATAGAGGTATAAATATTAATGGCGCCTGTTGACATGACCACCAACCAAAGCTGCTGTTCTGGCAACTTAATACCTAAGCCATAGACCGCTAAAATAATCAGCAAAACTTCGCTGAGCATGATCAGATTTCTGAGGATAAACAACCAGCGAAGGTTTTGTCTAACAGACGTCTGTGTTTTTGTTGATAAATTTCTTAGCATATTAAAGAGCTAACCATAAATGTGTGCAGTGCCATTGTCATGTTTTTTAATTAAGTTCTGACGTTACGTAGTAGCGCCTTTTCTTCATGTACTTTCTTTTGGCGAAGCAAAAAAAGTACCTCGCCTTCTGGTGCGATAACCCTATTAACACATCGTCGCGATAGCGACCTCATTATTTTTTTATAAGCCGGCAAATGGCTGCTTAACATCAGTTAAGTTCAATCCTGCTCTTTTAAAATAGGCTCTGCCATAATTAAAAAACTAATCACAAAATTCTCTAACTGCATACGTTGCATTTTAATGCGTCGTAACAAAAAGTTATAGGCTAAAACAGCAGGAACAGCGACGGCAATACCAATGGCTGTCGCAACTAAAGCATCACCAATGGGGCCAGCAACCACATCTAAACTAGTAGATCCGCTCGAGGTAATATTATGCATAGCATTCATAATACCTAAAACAGTGCCAAATAAACCGACAAAAGGAGCCGTACTGCCAATACTTGCCAATATTGTTACACCACTTTCCATGGCATGTTGTTCTTGCTGCAGTTTAACCTTTAATGTTTGCTCCAATAATTCACTAGCATTGCCAGAATATTTAATGATGCCTTCCGATTGCTTACGATCATTTAACCAAGCAATACCTTCATGAGCTAAACGCGCCTGTGAACCATCTGTCTCATCTAAGGCCAAGCTATTAATCTGCTTTAAATTACGTAGCTTCCAAAACGCAGTTTCAAAACGCTGATTACAACGATTATTATTATAAAACTGCCAAATCTTATAGAAAATCAATGTCCAGGTTGCCACAGAAAACGCCAGCAAAATATATAAGGTAAGATCAATAATAAAATTAGGGCTGATAGCAGAGCTCATTAAATGTATCCTTTGTATAGTATAAAAATTAGCGATCTAACTTGAATTGTAATTGTTGTGCAGCTCGTTGAGACACAGCAACACCGTTGACCATTTTGGGTTTAAATTGCCATTGCTCAATAGCGGCCAAAGCGGCCTCATCAAAAACAGCCTCCGGCATAGCTTGAACCACGATGGCATCTTTGACCGAGCCATCAGCTAGTATGGTAAATTCAATCCTCACCCAGCCTTCAATACCACGACTAGCAGCGCGATTAGGATAGATAGGATTAACCTTAACTAAGGGCATAATACCTGAAATGACACTAGTTTTGTCAGCTTCATAGTCTTGAATAGTAGAGCCTGTGTTTTTAGTAACTGGTTCTGTGCTTGGTGCGGGTGTTTTCAGGTCTTGAGTAACAACTGATGAAGGTGGCTCATAATGCTCTACAGAAACAGTTTCTGGGGCAACTAAAGAACTAGGATTAGGCAATGGCGGAACTATCATAGCTGGCTTTTTTATAGGAGCCTGAGGTAGTTTCTTAATAACAGGAGGGCGAGTAACTGGCTCTTTAATAATTGGTGTCGGAACCTTATCAATAACCTTGGATACAGGGGCAGCGACTGACAACATCTTTACCTCCATAAACACTGGTTGTTTAATAGGCTCGATCTTGATAGATCTTAATAAAAAAAAAGCCAAAAAAACGTGCAGAGCTATAGCCATTAAAAGCGACAAGCTATTAACAAACCGCGCAAACCTTTGTTGCTTTAAATAATAATTTAAATAATCAGCTCTAGCAGGCATGAGGTGAATTCGAAATTAATCTATAGTTGCGCAATTATCATTGACCCTAAATTGATAATCCTGCTTTAAACAATGATCCAGCCATTTCTGCAAAAAATAATTTAAGCGCCATTTATAATTCATGATGTCTGTACTTAAGCCCTTATCTTTAAAAGCTATAGAAATGGGTGAGCGAGCTTGATCGCTCATCACTTCAGCCAATTGTGCATCCATGTAAAGACGTATTTTAACGGCTGGCTCAAAATATTCATCCTTATCTAAATTAAAGCAATGATTAAGCTCAATCATTAAGGTATAGGGCGTGTTTTCAAGAACGCTAATATGCAAAGGCATGTTGTTTAAAGCGACACCGATAACAGCCTCCTTTAGGGCAAGCAATTCCGGAACTAACTTAAGCAGTTTTTGGTAATTTGACGCACACATTTGCTCCAGACAAAAGGATTTATTGACTGGATTAATATAATTCATAATAACTTATTTTTCGCTGTAACAAGCATGGGCACTCGCCGTTTCCCATAAGGTAACCTGTGCAACGTTAAACCCTGCGTGCTTTAAATGCTGATAAATCATTTTGCTTAGTACTTCAGCAGTGGGATGCTCATCTAGCGCCATAAAACGCTCATTATTAGCTATCAACATAGGAATGATCGGATCATCTTTATGGAGTAAAAAATTATGATCAAGTTGAGCATCTACGTAAGCCTCTACGCAATCTCTAATCTCTGAAAAATCACAAACCATACCTTGATCATTAAGCTGCTCTTGTTCGATAGATATAGCCGCTTTAACACTATGTCCATGTAAATTACGGCATTTACCGGCATGATGCATTAATCGATGACCGTAACAAAAATAAACTTCTTTGGTAATTGTAAACATCAGTAATTGGGCTCTTATATTGAGTTTTAAGGAATTAGGCAGTGTTAAAAGTGTACTATAAAATGGCATAAATAAGTCGATCATTGTTAAATTCTGAATTTATTTAGAATTTATTGGCAATATTCTATAAAATTACTCGTTAAATATTATTCTTATCGCTTAGATTACCTCTCTATGGACTTAAAATTTCTTGATTTCGAACAACCCATCGCTGAACTAGAAGCAAAAATTACCGAACTCCGTAATGTCGAGTTTGATAATAATATCAATATTTCCGATGCCCTTAAGCAATTGGAAGACAGAAGCCAGGCATTGACTGAGTCCATTTTTAGCGAACTGACTGATTGGCAGATATCACAATTATCTCGTCACCCTGGTCGTCCTTATACACTTGACTATATTGAACATATATTCACAGATTTCCATGAACTCCATGGCGACAGAGCTTATGCAGATGATCCAGCCATAGTCTGTGGCTTAGCTCGTCTTGACGAACAGCCCGTTATGATTATCGGCCACCAAAAAGGACGCGATACTAAAGAAAAAATATATCGTAACTTCGGCATGCCAAGACCCGAAGGCTATCGTAAAGCTTTACGCATCATGAAAATGGCTGAACGCTTTAAAATTCCAGTTATCTGCTTAATAGACACCCCTGGCGCCTATCCTGGCATAGATGCAGAAGAACGAGGACAAAGTGAGGCGATTGCTAGAAACCTATTTGAAATGACCACCTTAAAAACCCCTATCATTTGCACCGTTATTGGTGAAGGTGGATCGGGTGGCGCTCTAGCGATAGGTGTCGGCGACCGTTTGATTATGCTGGAATACAGTACTTACTCGGTTATTTCACCTGAAGGCTGCGCTTCTATTTTATGGAAAAGTGCCGATAAATCCCAGTTAGCCGCAGAAGCTATGGGCATTACCTCAGACCGTATTCGTGAACAAGGCTTTGTCGATGAAGTCGTCAGAGAACCTATAGGCGGGGGGCATCGCGACTTTATTACTATATCAGCGAGCTTAAAAGAAACTTTAATTCGTCATTTAGCTGAATTAAAAGAGCAAAATACTGAAACCTTACTCGCAAACCGCTACCAACGCATTATGAACTTCGGTGTATATAGCGAAGAAGCTGGTAAATAACAGTTCTTAAAGAGTAGTGTGTTACCAAAGTTAAGACTGGGATATCCCTTACCCTTAACAGCATAGGTATCTAAACAAGTTTTTTATCGGCGTGGAAACGATAATAAACACCGTAGGGGCGTATTGCATACGCCCAACATCGAAAGTCCAATGTTATAGAGCTTATTTTAAAAGGGCGTATGCAATACGCCCCTACCATCTTCACCACAAGGTTATCGTTCTCGCGCGGGAACGCTAACAATTATTTGTGTAGATACCTATGCCTTAACAGCATAATTATTTTTAGTAACTTCAACTCAAATATTATTGTCGTATTGTGTGCAGAGCTAAATAACCTTTCTTTTTAGCTCTATGGAGCCATGCCCGAGCTTATAGATGATTTTTTATACCTCGCTATTAGCACTTAGCAATCGGAAGCTAAACGCTCAAGCAATGAAACTGGGTATTTAAGTTAGCTATAATGAACTTCGAGCTATTAAATTAACTTGGCAGGGTATGCAATAGACTATTCGAGACATAAAAACTGGTTTTCATGTCACGAATACCGGTATTTAGGCTATGCAATTGGGTTATGAAGACATAAACCTAGGTTAGCAAAGCTTAGACCTAGGTTTTCAATGCATAATATCGGGTATTCATGATATGAAATTAGATATTCATGGTATGAAATTAGATATTCATGGTATGAAATTTGGTATTTATGGTATGAAATCCGGCATTCTTAACCTGAAATCCGGTGCTTAAGCTATATAGAGTCTACTCAGAAACAATAACTTATTGATAATATTAACTATATTACCAATATATGATATAAT
>QVQD01000240.1 GCA_003584875.1 Methylococcales bacterium | reverse complement strand
CTCTTTAGTTTTTTGTTTTGGTTGACGGAAACTATACCATCTAACCCTTTTAAAGGGTGTTGCACTTATTATATGAATTCGGGTGATTTAAAGGCATTACCCCTACCATTTACCCTAAATAATTTAACTGACAATACCCATTACACGCCTGCGACTACTGATATCGAGTCTCAATTAGTGACTATTTGGCAGGAAGTTTTAGATCAAAAGCCGATTGGCATACATGATCATTATTTCCATCGTGGCGGTGACTCGATCCGAGCAATCCAAATTGTTGCGCGTTTACGTGAACGCAATTTAAAGCTAGATGTACGTGATATTTTTCAATATCCAACGATAGACGAATTAGCGCTACAAGTTGGTCAAGTTACTAGGATTGTCGATCAATCACCAGTTACGGGTATCGTTACCTTAACACCCATACAACACTGGTTTTTTAGCCAACCCAATGCTTGTCCTCAGCATTTTAATCAAGCGATATTATTAAAATTCAGTCGTTCAGTGCAAAAAGCCGATTTACTTAAGGTTTTAACGTTTCTACATAATCATCATGACGCGTTGCGAACGAAATTTAATCTAGCTGTAAACATTGTTCAAGAAATAGCTGAACCTAATGTTTTTATAGGTTTACAAGAACTTGATTTATCTCAGCAAGCTGATCCATTAGCTGTGATGCAACAACATGCAGATGTAGCACAAGCGAGTATTAATTTAGGCTCAGGGCCTTTGTTGAATACCGTTTTATATCATTTACCTGATCAAGACTGTGTTTTGTTTTATTGTCATCATTTAGTGATTGATGGTGTATCTTGGCGTATCTTGCTAGAAGATTTTAGCCAATGCTTCCTGCAAGTCCTAAATGGAGAAACACTAAACTTGCCTTTAAAAACTGATTCATTCAAGTGTCATGCTGAACGCTTAGAGTTGTATTCAAAAAGTACAGAATTAAATCTGCAATTACCTTATTGGCAAAATATGGTAACGGCAAATGATCACGCATTACAAAGCCTTGGGACTGTTGCTGATGCCGGTGAATATAGTTTAAATTTAAACGAAACAGACACCCAATTGTTGTTGACCGATAGTCACCGTGCCTTTAATACTCGTATGGATGATATTTTATTGGCGGCTTTATCTATCGCCTTGAATCAATGGCAAGGTCGTCAAAGAACATTAATCGAAATGGAAGGTCATGGTCGTGATGAATTATCTGATATCGATACGCAACGCACTATAGGCTGGTTTACCAGTGCTTATCCGAAATTACTCCAGTATGATCCAGAACAAAGCTTGGCTGTTTTAATTAAAGAGACTAAAGAATCACTCCGTAAAATACCCAATAAAGGCTTAGGTTATGGTGTGTTACGTTATTTATGTAATCGTTCTGAATTAAATACTACACCAGAGATAGGCTTTAATTATTTAGGTCAGATGAATGCAGGCGATCAGAATGAATTGTTTAGTATCGATTGGCAGGGTTTAGGGCGCGCCGTTAGCTTACAAATGCCCTTAGCTCATGAACTGGACATTTTAAGTTTAGTCGATAATAAAACATTAAACATCCATTTTACGTATAACCGATTGAAATTTTCTTACGAAACTATTCAACAATTAGGTGATTTGTATCTTCAAAGCTTGAGAGAATTGATTCAGTTTTGTAAAGCGCAAGATGGCAATGATTTAACGCCATCCGATTTAACTTATCAAGAATTGTCTATCGATGAATTAGATTTACTTTTTACCGAATAATGGATATTAATAAAGCAAACTTACAAGATATTTATCCTTTATCGCCGATCCAGCAAGGCATGTTGTTTCATGCCTTGTATGAACCTGAGAGTGAGGCCTATTTTGAACAAATGCGTTATGATATTGACGGTACGTTGAATATAGAAATATTTAAACAAAGCTGGCAGATACTTCATGATCGCCACGATGTTTTACGTACTGTTTTTGTTTACAATAAAACCTCTAAATTGTTGCAAATGGTCTTGAAACACAGGGACATCCAATTTAATTATGGTGACATAACGGCATTAGCTATTGATCAACAAGCAGAGCACATCGAGCAATATCAACAGCAGGATAGGACTCAAGGTTTTGATTTAGCCAAAGATCGCTTATCGCGAGTACAGCTTTTTAAAACCAGTACCAACAGCTATGTCATGATATGGAGCGTGCATCATATTATTCTGGATGCCTGGTGCTTTGGTATCATTTATCAAGAATTGATTAGTTGCTATCAAAGTTTGCTACTTAACTTGACTTTAACTTTACCCCCTGCTCCTTCATATAGTCGTTATATCAAATGGTTGGCTTTGCAAGATGTAAATGCAGCGTCCGTTTTTTGGAAAAATTATCTTCAAAACTATGATGTTGCTGTAGGCCTATATGGCCAGCAACAACAATCTAATCATTATTGCTATGCCAGACAAAAGCACTACTTATCTGCAGAGAATTCTAGCTTGCTTAAAGCTATTGCTCAAAATGCTGGGATCACTTTAAACACTGTTATTCAATCTGCTTGGGCATTGTTATTAAGCGCACATAACAGTTGTAACGATATTGTCTTTGGCATGACAGTTTCTGGGCGTCCTGCAGCGGTTCTAGACGTCGAAAACACACTAGGATTATTTATCAATACCGTGCCATTACGTATTGTTATTGATCATCAATCAGGCTTGATTGAATTTTGGCAGCAAGTTCAGCAGCAAGCATTATCAACCGAGCCTTATCACTATTATTCTCTAGCCGACATTCAAAGTCAGACTGAACTCAAGCAAAACTTGTTAAATCATGTACTGGTATTTGAGAATATACCTCAAGCCGATAGCGAAGACCAAAGTAGCGGCTTTGTGATTAAAGCTATCGATATGTTTGAACATCCGCATTATTCGTTAATGCTATCAATCAATCCTGATGCTTTGATGGAATTTACTTTCATCTATGATCGCTCTGTCTATAGTGATAATAAAATTGAACGCGTAGCCGAGCAACTGATCCATTTACTCGAACAAATGGCACTAAAGCCAGCTTGTCATATTACCGATCTGACAAGCTTACCCAAAAAACAGCAGAGCCAAATTTTAGATGATTTTAGTGCATTTACCTCAACGCCTAACAATGAATTACTAATCGATTTATTTTCAAAGCAACTACCTGAATCTTGCGAAAGGCTTGCTATCAGCGATGCAACACAGTCTTTGAGTTACCGTCAATTAAACAATCTATCGAATCGCTTTGCGCATTATTTGTTGGATCATTACGACCTTAAAGCAGAAGACAGAGTAGCTATATTATTGCCACGTAATACCCATTTACTAATCGCCCTATGGGGAATACTAAAAACTGGAGCGGCTTATGTTCCTTTAGATAATGCCTATCCAAAAGCTCGTATCGATTATATTTTGCAACATAGCTCAGCAACTTTAATAGTTACGGATACTGTCGGTTGGTCTGTTCCTTCCCTGACTGTTGCCGATGCTCTAAGTGTTTGCAACATCGAATCTGACCCTGAAATCAAAATAACTCCTCAGCAATTGGCGTATTTAATTTATACCTCCGGCTCAACAGGACAGCCCAAAGGTGTTATGGTTGAGCATGGCAATATTGCCGCTTTTTGTAAAAATTTACAGCAACGATTCGACTTTACTGAACAAGACAAATTGCTGGCTTTAACAACGATAAGTTTTGATATTTCAATATTAGAATTACTGTGTTCTTTTACTGTAGGTATGCAGGTCGTTATTGCAAATGACTTACAAGTTCAAAATCCTGAAGAAGTACTGTGCTTAATTCAAACACATACGATCACAGTTTTACAAGCCACCCCTTCACGATTGCAATGGTTAATCAATGCCAACGGGCTTGATGCACTTTGTAGTTTACGAATTATTTTAGTGGGTGGCGAAGCTTTACCGGAAGTGTTAGCTACGCAACTTAAAAAGTTACCAAATACTAAAATCATTAATGTCTACGGTCCTACCGAGGCAACGATTTGGTCAACTTGTCATATTTTAGGCGATGGCCAATTAACTATTGGCACCGCCCTAGTCAACGAAGGTGTTTATATCTTATCGCCTGAGCGTAATTTGCAAGCGATTGGGGTAACTGGTGAGATTGTTATTACCGGAACCGGTGTCAGTCGTGGTTATTGGCAAGATAGCGAACGCACCCTAAAGTCATTTTCAAGCGATCCTTTTAAACCAAAACAAAGAATGTACGCTACCGGTGATTTAGGACGCTGGTTGGAAAATGGGGAAATCGAGTGTTTAGGGCGTAATGATGATCAAATCAAAATACGCGGCTTTCGTATTGAGTTAGGCGAAATTGAGCGTCATATTCAGCAGCATCCAGCGGTTGCAAAGGCTGCTGTAGTTAATAGTGGAAATACTGAACACAGTATCTTAAGTGCATTTATTGTACCTGTGTCTGTAGAACAGACCTCAGAAACACTGACTATCGAACTGAGAAAATATTTAGCAGAATGGCTACCAGAGTTTATGATTCCCACTCGGTTTATAGCTACTAACGATTTACCGTTAAACAGTAATGGTAAAGTTAATCGCAATGCATTAATTAAGACCCTAGGTGAATACACTGAGCCTTTGCGTCCACACCGAGCCGCGCGTGATGATATTGAACAACAAGTTGTAGAGCTTTGGCAGCAAGTGCTTTTGCATCAACCTATAGGTATTGATGACGACTTCTTCAGCTTAGGTGGCAATAGTATCAACGCAATTGGCTTGGTTACACAACTAAGCAAATTATATGGTAGAGAAATTTCACTCAGTATTTTTTGGGCAAATCCGAGTATTTATGCATTAACCGAGGCTTTATCTCACAACAGAAGCACTGTGATGGTCGCGCTTAATGAGAGAAAAAATGCAGAAGTCGTTTTTTGTTTCCCCCCAATTACCGGTTTCGGCGCAGTTTTTATGGGCCTAGCAGAACAATTATCCTGTTCTTGCTATAGCTTTGATATTGTTGAAGACATGGATTGGTTACCCTACATTATTGACGCTATTAAGCAAGTGCAACCTAAAGGTCCTTATAAGTTATTAGGTTATTCAGCGGGCGGTAATTATGCCTATACGTTAGCGGCTGCCTTGCAAAGTCAGGGGGAGCGTGTTCAATGTTTAATTCTAATTGACAGCACTAGAGTCACAAATGCTACCGTTTTTAATAAACTAGAAAAACAAGAAATTATCGAGCTAGCTCTTAAAGAATCACAGCTATTAACTGACCAAGATCAAGAACAAATAACTGCAAAGATGGGCGCTTATTTAGATTTTATTTTACAACACCCGAATCATTATGAATTAACTGCAGATTTATTCTATTTAAGTGCCCAGAATTCAGAAAGCCTAGCTTTACTAGGCAGCAACTTCAGTAATGATTGGTCGTCTGCGACCGAAGGCAAATTGACTGTGCACGAATGTATTGGTAATCATTTCCAAGTTTTGACCCATCCGCAATTGACACATAATGCTAAAATAATACAAGGTATTTTGGATAAGCATGGAACTCAACTGAAAGATGCACCTGTTATCAGTTATAACCAACCGCTGTTTTTAAATTTGCCAAATGTACAGTCCTATCAGAGTTTATTGCAAGCAGGTATGACAGAGCAATTTCGTAATGGTATAGCTGCAGGAATAAATGTTAATATTTTCCGTAAACAACCTTTGAATGGTTTACTTGAAGCGAATGCTTTAGGAACTCCTTTTACGACTAGCAATGAAACTCAGATTAATTTTCAAGTAAATATACCTTTACTCAAAGGGGCTACTAGCGTTTCTGCGGCAGCGGAAGAAAATGCAGCTATACTTGAATATCAAGCGACACAAAATGATTTTACTTATTTAATTTCCGGCGTCATTCTTAATGCCGTAAATGCTTATTGGAATTTTAAAGTTGCAGAAGAGTCTTTGGCTATTAATCTTAAGTCACAGGAGCGTGTTGAAAAATGGACCGATGAAGCGGATCAACGTTTTATTAAAAAAGACCCTGCTCATACTAAAGAATTGCAAGCTAAATATCGAGCTGAAATTGATTCTGTTCAAGCTTATTTGGCTACCAAACGTTTAACCGTAATTAGTTCAACCCAAGCATTGGAGCAAGCTAGAATTGGTTTGGCAGTTGCGATGGGAACGCCTTATAAAAATTTTGATCAAGTAAAGGCCTCTAGCGAACAGTTTCCAGAGTTTGCACCTATAAAATTAAGTTCTGCTCAATTAGCCAAGGATTGGGTTTTACAGGCAGAAGAAAATCGTGCAGATTTAAAAGCAATACGTTTAAGGCAAGAAGGTAGTGATGTTCTAGTTAGAAAATTTACTCGTGACATACTACCCCAAGTTGATGTGGGTCTTGGTGCTGGTTATCAGGGCTTAAGTGAAGGGCCATCGGCTGCTTCATTCGGAAATGCCTTGTATAGAAATGTACCTGGTCCTAATTTAAGTGGACAGGTAACTTTTGCTTATCCTTTAGAGAATAATGTACAGGAAGGTTTATTATCTAAGCAACAAGCGACTTCTAGAGCCATTATGATAGGCATGGGACAATTAGGCAGAACCATTAATGCCACAATTGATGTCGATATGTCTCTTTTGAATAAAAATATGGCGCAAAAAGCCATAGCAGAAAAAGCGGTGGCCTTTTATCAACCAGCTATTGATGCATTGGTTGAACGAGCTATGAAAGAAGCACCTGGGATATTGGATTTGCTTCAATTTGAAGATCGCTTAGTTGCTTCAAAAATCAATTTACTTCAAGTTAAAGGAACTCTGGCTGGGCTTGTTGCAAAAGTACGTTTTGATACTGGAACCCTGATTAGTAGCAATGATGAAAATCATGCAATTGATATTAAAGGCTTGAGTAAGTTTTAGTTTTTAAGAAATTTAGACTTTATGATTTTTGTCGGGTTAATAGTTCCCTCTTAACCCGACTTGAATTTCTATCTTTATTTATTTTCCTAGCACATCTTTACGAGTGCTTTCAGCGAGTGCAGCGGCTTCTGCGATAAGTTCAGCAGGTACATTTAGTTCTTGGAGAGTTGCCCCCAAGTGTTCCATAACCACATTAAAATGATCATTACCTAAACCCATTTTAACTAAGCCTGTATGAGCCTCGCGTAAATCTTTACCTGAATAAGTATTTGGGCCGCCAAAGGCTAGGGTAAAAAAAGCTTTTTGTTTAACAGTTAAAGCATTCATGTCAATGCCATCAAAAAAACGGTTAATTCGATAATCGTTAAGGACTTTGTCATAAAAAACATTGACGGCTGCGTCAACAGCGGCTGCGCCACCAATTCTGTCATATAAGGATAAGCTTGCTTCTTCAGTACTCATGATGTTCTCCGATATTTTTATTATGAAAGATAGGGTCTTTGCCCTCGGCAAGTTTATAACAAGCTAAAAACTAATACAATCTGGACATCATTATAAAACATGCAACCTATCTTAAATGTAAAAGCTGATAATAGCCCTTAATGATAAATTGAAGCAATCATGGCTCTATCTTACTGAGTCAAAATGGCAAAATACTAATGTTCGTTTATCATCAGACACAAAAAAGCCTCGCTAAGCAAGGCCTAGCGAGGTTTCTGTGTTATCTATTGCTAGACTTTAAGCGGATAGCTTGTTATTCATTGATAATGAACGTCGACGCATTAAACCTAAACCTAATAAACCGGCGCTTAATAACAACAGGTCGCTAGGTTCTGGAACGCTGACACGGACGGTTAAATCGTCGTAGTCATGATCAGTATTACCAGGCAGATCAGTTAGGCCAGCATAGACCGCTGAGCCCGAGGTTTGATATTGGTTGCTTGTTAAGTAAGGATCTACACCTAAGAAGTATGCTGGGCCATTGGCGTTTTCTTTAATGTTATTAATGCCATCGTTAGAAGTGAGTCCTCCAGTTGTTAAGTTTTTAAATTGAAAGGCGATTAAATTATTCCCAAATGTACTCGTTGTAGGATCAATAAATGTACTGAAAGAACTGCCAGAATAAGGACAATTTGGAGTAGTACCCGTTACACCGCAGGTGCCGTTACTAGAAGATTGATTATCCCATATAGTAGTCCATGCTCCATTTAACCATAATTGAAAAATATCATGATCCCCTGCATCTCCTTTACCCATAAATTCAAAAGTGACCATGCCAGCTTGATCTAATTTAAGGTAAGAGCCGTCATAACCAGTGATGCCTAAATTTCCCCCAAAAGAGCTATCTGCAGCAAAGTTTGTAGAAGAAGGCCAATTGCCAAGATTGCTAGGCATGCCTGGGCCAGCACTGGCTCCAGTAGTGGGGGCATTATTATAATTAGTGCCGCCAGCGTCGCCGATGGCTTCCTGAGATGATGGATTGGGTATTCCTCCACTGCCATTAACGATTTCTAGTAAATTTGCGTTAGCAACATTGATCGAACCGGTAAGAGCCAATAGACCAATAATAGCGCTGGATATTAAGGTTTTATTCATAATAATGTCCTGAGATTTAAGTTAAATTAAGCATTTAATCACTCTAGGTTTAAGCATATAAAAGTAAATGCTAGGTATAGAATGACGCTATGACTTGTTGTGTAACAAGTAATTTACTTAAAGCAATCAGTATGCCAATGACTTGGTGCGTTGGATATTTTAAGCTAAAAGGAATGGCATGGTTAAAAGTTTAATTTATTGATTTATAATATTTTATTGTGTTTTGTAAGGGTGTTTGTCAAGCCTTTGGTAATGCTGATATTCAAATAATTAATAAGTTAAATAAAGTTGTGCTGAAGCTGCTATGGTTTTTAAAGGCTGTGCAGTTGGAGTTATAAGACTAACGTAAAGATAGTTGACATGTTTTTTTGCCGGCTATCAATTTAAGACTGGATGGTGTGAGTAATGTTTTTGGGTGGAGGTCTGGTTGCATCTAGCACCTAAACCGACTTGTCATAGATAAGTCCAGCTCTTAAATATCATCTATTTTCAGGTTTATACCCTGCACGAAACTACGCAAGCGTTTTGTCCCTTGTTAAGCTGATAGCTCTTCTAACTTAAGGCGGTACAGTAAGGTTGAGCCTTGCATCTTAATCCGTCTTAAGTTGATAGCCTTTTTGTCTAAATCAATCAATAGCTCAGTTAATGTGGGATATTTAGATGTAAAAATATTTGACGCTTGCATTGTTAGAATGCTTCAAGCTTTGTTGAGCGCTTAATAGGCTTAAGTGATAGACGTGTAATTCAGTTTATGGCTTTGAGGTAGGGTAGACTTCGAAAGCTATTAAAGCATTTAAACGTTTCGGTCGGGGGTGCAAACCTCGACCGGCATCGTTATAAACTCTGTCTCGCTGGGCATAGGTATCTACACAAATAATTGTTAGCATTCCCAAGCGCGAACGATAACATTGTGGTGAAGATCGTAGGGGCGTATTGCATACGCCCTTATAAAATAAGCGCTATAACATTGGACTTTCAATGTTGGGCGTATGCAATA
>QVQD01000183.1 GCA_003584875.1 Methylococcales bacterium | reverse complement strand
GAACTTACTTGGCTTGGGCTTTAAGAAGTTCCTCAACGGTTAAATTAATATCCTTTGAAATTTGCCTGAGTAAAATAGGAGAGATATCACGTCCAGCATGAAATGGCACTGTTGTACATCGACTATCAGGGTGGCGAAACTGCTTGTGAGAACCTCATTGCCGAAGTTCACTAAACCCCAATACTTCAAGTAATGCAATGACTTCGCGAGGTTTAAGAACAGGTAAATGACCCATATTTAAGCCACAATGACATTTTGGGTGCCAATAAACTCAGCTTCTAATATCGGTTCGCCATCCTCAAGCAACATTTCAACAACTTTCCGAAGATTTTTATTGAGTTCATCCAGCGTTTCCGCTTGCGTATGCGCTCCTTGGAATCCTGGAATAAAACCTACATAAAGCCCTGTATCCTGACATCGCTCAATAATTGCCGTGTAACTTTTCATACGAACCTTTTCCTAAAATAAGCAAATTAGGCCATTTGCCATTTCAGCAGCAGGATATACGAATGATGTTACCGTTAGCCTAATAAATCCCTAGCTTTTTTTCCAAATAATGAATGTTTTGCTGACCTAGTCCAAAAGCGCTGTCATTCATAATATCTTGCTGTAGCGGGATATTGGTTTTAATGCCATCTATGATGATTTCACTCAGAGCTGTGTTCATACGGGCAATAGCGCTTTTTCTATCTTCACCGTGAGCAATCAATTTGCCTATCATAGAGTCATAATAGGGCGGTACTTTATAGCCGTTGTAGATATGAGTTTCACAACGAATACCAGGGCCACCTGGCATGTGGAATTGATCAATGGTGCCAGGGCAGGGCATGAAAGTCTTAGGGTCTTCAGCGTTTAAACGACATTCAATAGCATGGCCAGTAAAGGTTACTTGATCTTGAGTAATAGAAAGTGGTTCACCCGCAGCGATACGCAGTTGTTCTTTCACAATATCAAAGCCAGTAATCATTTCGGTGACTGGATGTTCAACTTGTACGCGGGTATTCATTTCTATGAAATAGAATTCGCCTTTTTCATATAAAAATTCAAAGGTACCTGCGCCTAAATAACCGATATCAACACAGGCTTTAGCACAACGTTCACCGATGAGTTTACGTTGTTCTGGAGTAATGCCAGGGGCTGGTGCTTCTTCTACAACTTTTTGATGGCGACGTTGCATAGAGCAATCACGTTCACCTAAGTGAATTGCATTGCCGTGAGAATCGGCCATGACTTGAAACTCAATGTGCCTAGGATCCTCCAGAAATTTTTCCATATATACGGTTGGATTACCAAAGGCGCTACCTGCTTCGGCTTTAGTCATTGCGATAGAATTGATGAGTGCAGATTCAGTATGCACAGTGCGCATGCCTCTACCACCGCCACCGCCAGCAGCCTTGATTATCACTGGGTAACCGATTTCTTTAGCCATCTGTAAGTTCTTTTGATCATCGTCTGACAAAGGATCATTATTGCCGGGGACGCAAGGTATACCTGCAGCCAGCATGGCATTTTTAGCAGAAATCTTGTCGCCCATCATGCGAATGGTCTCGGCATTGGGGCCAATAAAGACAAAACCACTTTGTTTTACTTTTTCAGAAAAATCAGCATTTTCGGATAAGAATCCATAACCAGGATGGATGGCTTCAGCATCAGTGACTTCAGCGGCACTGATAATGGCTGGAATATTCAGATAGCTATCCGCAGAAGATGCAGGGCCTATGCATACCGACTCATCAGCTAAGCGAACATGCTTAAGATCACGGTCTGCTTCTGAATGTACGGCGACGACTTTAATGCCAAGTTCTCTGCAGGCGCGAAGGATACGTAAAGCTATTTCGCCGCGATTGGCAATAACAATTTTATTGAACATGGGAGCCCCGTAGATTATTCAATGATGAATAGGGGTTGACCATATTCGACCGGTTCAGCGTTATCAGCTAATATTTTCGTAATAACGCCACTTTTATCCGCTTCAATTTGATTAAGTATTTTCATAGCTTCAATAATACATAAAGTATCACCGGTCATAACAGATTGACCTACTTCGACAAACACTTTGCTGCCGGGTGAAGCTGAACGATAAAAAGTACCTACCATTGGAGACTTAACCACATGTCCTGTGATTTTTTCTTCTTGTGAACTAGCTGCCGGCGCAGCACTTATTGCAGCGGGTGCTGCACTAATAGGTGCGGGTGCATAAGCTACTTGAGCAGGTGCAGCAGAATAGCGACTAATACGAATCGATTCTTCACCTTCTTTAATTTCTAGTTCAGCAATATCGGATTCTTCGATAATTTCGATGAGTTTTTTTATTTTTCTAATATCCATGGTTTATGGTCTCTCGGTTAATATCTGGTTGGCGGCGCTTAAGGCCAGTTCATATCCTATGGCCCCTAATCCACAAATAACGCCTTGAGCAATATCTGAGAAATAAGAGTGTTTTCTAAAAGGTTCACGTGCGTGGACGTTTGATAAATGAACCTCTATAAAGGGAATTTTGGTTGCGAGCAAGGCATCTCGTATAGCCACGCTGGTATGGGTAAACGCAGCGGGGTTGATAATGATGAAATCGATGTGTTTTTGGTAAGCTTGATGTATCAAGTCAATAATTTCATGCTCAGCATTGTTTTGATGAAAGTCGAGTTGATGATTTAATTCGGCTGCTTTATTTTCTAGCGAGCCGCGTATATCAGCGAGGGTTTTATGTCCATATAAGCTTGGTTCACGGAGTCCCAATAGATTTAAGTTTGGGCCATTTAAAACGGTAATCGACGCCATTTAGGTATTTAAGTCAGCTTATGGATGAAAACAGCAGATAATTTTACCTTTTTGTAGTATTTTGTCCAGACATTCTGTTTTTAACAAAAGATAGCGACAGATTGTCGGCTAATAGTGAGCTTATCTATCAATATGTAAGTGATGTGTTGATTGCCATAAATTAGCTTTATTAGAAACGCAGTGGATAAGATTATCCAGGTAGTGGCTGTAAATAAGAAGATGTCGATCGAAAACTAGAGGCCGATTGCATTGCGGGGACAGGTCGCGACCTGTCACTCCGGAGTGTATGTGTCGATAATGCTAACTTTCTAGTGTAGAAAACTGCATTGATAATTTCCGCTCTTAAGCTAACTGCTTCAAAGGTAGCCAAACGGTGAAAGTGGTGCCCACGCCTACCTCAGTCTGCAAGTCTAGGCGACCTTGATGCTTTTCAATGATCTTGCGGGAAATATCCAAACCGAGTCCGGTACCTTCACCGATAGGCTTCGTGGTAAAGAAGGGGTCGAAAATCCTGTTTTTGATATCCTCTGGGATACCAGGGCCGTTGTCTGCAATAGCTACGGTGACGCCATCATCAAAAGCTGCCAATGTCACCGTCAGCTTGCCGTTGTTTTGCATGGCTTGTAGCGCGTTTTGGATCAAGTTAGTCCAAACCTGATTTAGTTCATCTTCTAGGCATTCAACGGTCGCAACATCAGCATAAATACGGTTAACTTCAATGCCTTGCTTGATTTGATTGTTGTAGAGGGTCAGAGTCGTCTCTAGGCCATTTCTGATATTGGCCTGCTGCATTTCCCCGGTATAGTTAGTATGTGAGAATGACTTCAGGGCAAAGGCGATTTTAGTTGCCCTCTCCACTGCTTGATTAATATTCCGAGTTCCGCTAATAATCGTGCCAATCTGATTAGCCATATTAAGGATATCAATGGAGCGCTCATGACTAAGGATTTGGGCAAAGCGTAACGGCTGGTCTTTAACTCTCATTGCAATCAAGAAATCGGCTTTGATTTGTGCTTCGGTGATTCCAGCTTCAATCATGGCAGCGCTGAAAGCTCGGTTTAGCTGGCGTTCTTCTCGGGTGCTTAAAGCTTCAGAAGGTTGTCGCATTTCGTCTACTAATTCGAAGAAGATTTTGCGTGTAGTGTCATCAAGCCATAACAGTAGAGCAGGAAAGGTTGATAATACTTGGTCGAAAGCGCCAGAGATACTTTCTCCGCTAGATTTCACAGCACCCAAAGGCGTGTTGAGTTCGTGGGCAATATTGGCAACGAGCTGGCCGAGTGTAGCCATCTTCTCTGACTGGATGAGTTGGGATTGCGTTTTACGCAAATTAGCTAAAGTAGCTTCTAGCGCTATACTGCTTTCTTTTAATTGAGCGGTTCGAAGCTCAATACTCACCTGATTAGCTTCTTCTAAGGCTTCGTTCATGGCTAGGTGATCTACTCTTCTCTCTTTCATGGTCTGCCGTTATTGCTATTTTTGTTTTTGTAATTCATTGACTAAATTTTCAGCATCTAGCATAAATTTTTCAATTGGGCGAAGATTGTTGAGGGTTGAATCATCTAGCTTAGATTCAAGTTCAATAATTCTTTGTTTGAGTGTGCTTATTTCATCGGTCAGTGTAGCAACAGTGGCTTTTGCATTAATGGCTGTTTTCGTCGTAAGGACAAGGTCAGCATTCTTAAAAGGCTTATCGATAAAGCGATAAAGATTGGCTTCGTTGATGACTCTGATGATTGCAGAAATATCGCTTTGCCCAGTGAGCATGATCTTAGTCATATTCGGATAGAGAGCGTGCAGACGCACAAGCAATTCGTCGCCGCGCATGCCTGGCATGATGAAGTCAGAAATAACAACTTTAGGTTCATTACCTTCAGCCGCGAATTCTTCGCAAATCTCCAGAGCCTCTAAGCCGCTCTCAGCAATCTCAATACGGTAGTTGTTGCCAGTGATGGTACTCAGCAGAGTTCGCAGAGCCGTTAAAATAGTTTTGTCGTCGTCGACGCAGAGAATGATGCTTTGCATAATGATTTTATCAGATGAGATGACTACAATTTACAAGTGTTACAGCGAGTTTACTTATCATATTACCATTGTGTTTTTAGTAACACATTATAATTCATCATAAGTAATTCAATTTACAGTAGCAGGTAGGTCTGGTTACGCTATCGAAACTGTGAAAGTATTCTTTTTCTTTCCCCTCTTTAGCAAAGAGGGGAAAGAGCAATGTCATTAAGTTAAGGATTTGTAGGGGCGAATGTGTCGCCCAGTATCCTTGATGACTGAGTTACTGGGCAACAAATTCGCCCCTACAGGTTATTTGCTTTCCCCCAGCCCTTAACTTAAAAGTTAAAACCTTAACTGGCTTTGTACATAGAAATATTGTGTATCGAAAGCAGGTGTTGTATTCGAGCCATTGATAGTAGCTGCACCTTGTTTAGCAAACTGGCCCTTAAACAAATAAAACCAGCCCGTTTCAATGTTTAAACTACTGTTAAAATCATAACGTCCAGTCACACCCAGTTGATCACCTACGTAACTGCCGCTGTTTTTAGTGGGTTGTAATATAAGGTTGCCGGCTGAACTACAAGCGGCAGCTCCCCAGCAATCACTCGCAGAAGCTAACCAAATAAAACGTTGTTGCAAGGTAAATTGTAGATCTGCACGAGGCTGCACAGTTAATTTATAGCCAGGTGAGCTTATATTGCTACGTTGCACTGCACCATAGAGCCCTGTAGGCCCAAAATCAATAACAGACGTGCCGTCATATAAAGAATCAAAGCGTTGGTCGGTATACGCGCCACTTGTACCCGGATTTTTACTACCACTGGCATAATCATATTCCAGCATTAAGCGAGGAGACCAAGGCATAGCAAAGCTATAGCCAATTTCGGCATGTTCAGCCCAAGCCTGATGCATCTGGTCTTGAGTTGAGTTAGGGTTGTAACGTACGCTACCAAATTGCCCTATGGTTTCTGTCTGAAAATCAATTTGTTCTTTAGCGGGTTTTCTATAAAAACGCATGCCGGGCGTATAGTATTGGCGTTTACGAGTAGGGTTATTCCAACTATCCGCTTCATTCAAATTATAAAGATAAACTTCACTATTAACGCCCATGCCTAAATTGAATTTCTCAAATATTGCCCCAGAAAATAGGGTGTGCGTGGCTTCTTGATCAAATTGATGGCTATCGGTAAGAATGTCGTTAGCGGCTATCGGAAATCGCACAACTGGCATGGCTAAAAAACCATTAAATTGCCATTGATTAGCCTCCAAAACTCGAAATTTAGCACCAGTGAAAGTATTAGTCGTGTTACGAAAATAGGGGTTAGCTACTAAACGACCACTACCTAAAATAATAAATTGTCTACCCGCTTTTACTTCGGCACCAATATGACTGCCAAATAGCTGTTTGTCAGCCCAAGAAATATAGCCTTGAATGAAGTCGGCGGTATCGACTTGATTGTTACTAATGCCTGTTTTTGGGTTTTCGCCTAAACGAGAATCCATAAGCTCGGTGGCAAAGCGAAAATTACCCCATTGGGCTTGTAGCCAAAGATCAGTTTGTAAGGAAATAGCTTGATCACTACCCCTAGTGTTAGCTTTAAAAGTGCCAGATAAATTTTCATAACGTGTACGCTGACTGACGGCTGCAGCAAGCCAATCGGGCAAGCCCAAGCTGTCATGTAAATTCCATACCGGCTTTGCATATTTATTGCCTAACAAGGCATCATCCATTTGTGAGGCAAAAGCGGCCATAGGCTGTTTAGCATAAACTAAGGGTTGTTCTTCTGCTTTTAGAACGCTCCACTCAAGCAATAAAAAACTAATGAGGGAAATTTTAAAGAGCGATTGGAATGATTTTTGTGAGAAGTTAAGCATAAACGTTATTTATCCTTTTGATAAGGGTACTAGCATGGTAAGTTTGGTATATAAGCCGACTTCGGTTTCAATGCTTACACTTCCACCCAAAGCTTGTGCTTCTTGGCGGACTGCCGAAAGACCCACGCCACGTCCAGCCCACTCATTAACTTCTGTTGCGGTCGACAAGTTGTCCATGAATATGATCTCTATAATATCAGCATCAGCTATCGATGAAATATTCTGCTCTGTGTAAAGCCCGAGTTCTTGGGCTTTATTGCGTAGCGTCTCGATTCTTATACCGGCGCCGTCATCCGCGATGGTGATCTGCATAGTATTTTCTATTTTATCAATATTGCAGCTGATTGAACCGACCTCATTCTTACCTGCCTCGAAACGAGTCTCAGGATCTTCGATGCCATGAGTTACGCAATTACGAAAGACATGAATCAAAGATCTAAGGAAAGAACCGTTGACCTGAGGGTCGAATATCATATCATCGCCTGTTACAGTGAGCGGAGCCACTTTTTTTCAAGGCGTTCAGCAATTTGTTGGCTTGCGCCGTTGTAGCTTTGTAATGGACACTAATGTGGCTAACTTTGGTGCTTTTGTCGATATTGGTGTTCATCAAGACTTTTTGGTACATATCTAGCATTTATCAGATAGCTTTATTAAAGATCCAAGGGAAGCCGTAAAAACCGGTGATCTCGTTAAAGTTAAAGTATTAGAAGTCGATGCCATGCGTAAGCGAATTTCTCTTTCGATAAAATCAGAGGTTCGATTAATTCGCAGTTGTTCGCGCTTTTCCATCGTAAAACTTTTAAAGATAAACACAATTATCCAGCATAATACGCGACTCCCTTAATTGTAAAATATCGCAAATGGACATCATTTTTAAAGAATACTTCAAAGTCATTTGGCAAAAGAAATTTTATTTTTGCATGGCCATGTTTGCCCTAGCTTGTTCAATTAGTTTAGACCTTACAGCACCCATCTATTACAAAGCTATTGCCAATGGCTTGGCAAAACCCTTTTCAGAAGAGACGCTCAACTTATTATTTGACAATCTTAAGGGGCTGGCTTTTATTTATTCAGGCATCTGGATTTCTTGGCGTTTATTAGAAATCGCTATCGTTCCCTTAGATGGTGGCGGTATTAATTTATTAGAAAAACGTTGTTTTGAGGTCTTAAAAAAACAAAAACATATTTTCTTTGAAAATCGTTTCTCTGGCAGTTTAATAAAACAAGCTAACCGCTTTTCACGATCTTTTGAACCCATTGTTGATTGGTTTTTGTTTCAATTTTTCATGAACATCATAGCGGTAGGTATTTCCTTTACTATCTTTTACCAACAACAACCTGAGTTTGCATTATATTTTTTATGCTGGGTTTTTGTCATTATTACTTGGAATATTGCTTACTCTCTTTGGAAGATGCGCTTTGATCAGGCGGTGGCAGAAGCAGATTCTAAAGTGGGTGGTGTGTTTTCTGATGCGATTAGCAATATCTTTATTGTTAAAAGCTTTGCGATGGAACAGCGCGAACAACTGCGAATTAATCGAGCCTCTGATGAAGTTTATCGAAAAAAGAAAATCGCTTGGTTTTTTACATTTTTATCGTTTGCGGTACAAGGTATTATGACCTTTGGTATGGAATTATTGCTGGTATATATGATGATTAATAAATGGCAAACGGGTGATTTTGAAATCGGCATGTTTGTATTATTTCAATCCATCATGATTATACTTATTCAACGCCTTTGGGAGTTTGGTCGTAATTTTAGAAATTTGTTTACTGCATTAGCGGATGCCTCTGAAATGGCTGAAGTGTTCAGGCAAATTGATTTAGAAGTTGATAGTTCTAGTGCTTTGCCTCACAAAATCAAGCAAGGAGCCATTGAGTTTACTAACTTAGGGTTCAGTTATTATGAACAATATCAGCAGCAGGCGAAATTATTTGATAACTTTTCTTTATACATTAAAGCTGGAGAGAAAATAGCTTTAGTGGGGCAATCAGGTTCGGGTAAGTCAACACTGACCAAGCTACTATTTCGTTTTTTAGATCCTCAAATAGGTAGTATTCACTTTGATGGCATCAATGCAAAAGACTTTACCTTACAAGCTTTGCGCCATCAAATATCGATGGTGCCCCAGCAACCCGATTTATTTCATCGAAGTATTAGAGACAATATTGCTTTAGGTAATGTCGTTTCAGAAGCACAGCTTATTACTGCTGCACAACAGGCTAACTGCTTAGAGTTTATCAATAGTTTACCCGACAAGTTTGAAACCTTGGTAGGAGAGCGTGGGGTAAAACTCTCAGGTGGAGAAAGACAACGCATTGCTATCGCTAGAGCCTTTTTAGAAGATGCTCCCATCGTCATTTTGGATGAAGCGACCAGTGCTTTAGATTCGTTGACCGAAAAACAAATCCAAGCCGCTATTTTTGATCTTATTAAAACTAAGACAGCGATTGTTATTGCCCATAGACTTTCCACCATTTTAAAAATGGACAGAATTATTGTTTTAGAAAACGGTAGAATTATTGAGCAGGGCACACATCAACAATTATTAGCCAATAAAAACAAGTATTACGCCATGTGGCAGCATCAAAGTAATGATTTTTTAGCGGAGTGATTGGCTGAGTTGAGTCGCTTATGAGGCTGTGAAAGTATTATGATTTTAGCCTCCCCCTTTGCAAAAGGGAGGGCGAGGGGCAATGTCTGTAGTGGTTAAGGATTTGTAGGGGCGACACATTCGCCCAGTATCTTTGATTGCTGAGTTACTGGACAACAAATTCGCCCCTACAGATTATTTGCTTTCCCCCAGCCCTTAACTTAATGACATTGGGGGGGAGGGGGATTTTTGTGTCATAGATCATTAATATTTAATGATTATTTTTTAATAGATAAAATCTCCCCTAGCCCCTCTATAGGTATCTACACAAGTTTCTTATCGGCGTGGAAACGATAAAAAACACCGTAGGGGCGTATTGCATACG
>QVQD01000088.1 GCA_003584875.1 Methylococcales bacterium | reverse complement strand
GCTTCATTCGCTATGCCGATGCCGGAAACGCTTTACTCGCTTACGCTTGAACTGCAATACACAACTACACTCAGCAAATTTAATGTATCCCTAGTGTAGAAGCGCTGATATTTTGGTACACTTTTCGATATTCAACTGAAACCCTAAATTTTCGGTTAATATTGTCGCTACTTTGCTTAAGTTATTTTAATTCTGGATGTCATGAGCCTTACTTCCCCTATTTTCATCAAACATATTGTCAATAAAATCTGCTGTTTAATGGCTCTACTTTTAGTGATGGGCCTTGCTCAAGCTAAAGAGCAAAACTTTTTAGTACTCAATTATCATGACATCGTCAGTGCCGACGGACCGTTTAATTCTACTGATGTCAGTATTGTTCACTTTGAAGAGCATTTGGCTTGGCTAAAGAAGCAAGGCTATCATCTGGTTAGCATACAAAACGTGCTGGACGCTGCCACTGGCAAAACCGACTTACCCGACAAAGCCGTAGTCTTAACCTTTGATGACGGTTATTTAAGTTTTTATACCAAGGTCTTCCCTATATTAAAGAAGCATCATTATCCAGCAACACTGGCTTTAGTCGGCGCATGGATGGACGGCGACCCTAGTAGTTATGATGCAGGCAAAGAGCTAGTCAATTGGGATCAAATCAGAGAAATGGTGAAGTCTGGCCTAGTAGATATTGCCTCGCATAGCTATGATTTACATAAAGGCGTGCTGGCTAATCCTCAAGGCAACACGCAAGCAGCGGCAGTTACACGTATTTATGATGATCCGATGTTGGTGTATGAAACCGACGAAGATTATCAAAACCGACTCCGTAAAGCCTTATTAAAAAGCAGTGACTTTATTTTGCAACATGTGGGCATTAGACCGAAAGCTATGGTTTGGCCTTATGGCGAATATAATCAACTAACCGTTCAGGCCTCGCGTGAAGCCGGCATGCCAGTAACGATGGGCTTAGTGGATGGTATAAATACCTTTGCCGACATTAGTGCTTTAAAGCGTTTAATTATTGCTCAAGACCCTGATGTTGATGAGTTTGCGGTAATCGTCAGTAAAATGCGTGCGCAACGCCCGTTACGTGTAGCGCATTTAGATATGGATTTTTTGTATGATAAAGATGCTGAACAAACCGAACGCAACCTAGATCTTATCATTCAGCGCATCAAAGATATGCGTATCAATACCGTGTATTTACAAGCGTATTCTGATCCAGATGGTGATGGTAATGCCGATGCCTTATATTTCCCTAATCGGCATTTACCGGTTAAAAAAGATTTATTTAACCGCGTGGCTTGGCAATTAAAAAATGTCGCGCGGGTCAAAGTGTATGCCTGGTTGCCGATTATGGCTTATCAAGGTGACATACCCGAAGATTGGTATGTGCAGGAATGGCGAGATGGCAAAGCCCAAGCCTCTAGCCATATTTACACGCGTTTATCACCTTTTAATCCTGAAGCTCGTCAATTTGTCGCTGATATTTATGAAGACTTAGCCAAACATTGTAATTTTGATGGCATTTTATTTCATGACGATGGTATTTTGTCAGACTTTGAGGATGTCTCTCCTTTAGCGTTAACCTATACCAAAGAAGTCGGTGGCTTGCCGGTTGAGTTTAACAAACTTCATGCCACGAGCGCCATGCGCATGGCTTGGGCGCAACAAAAAACCGAACTCATCAATCAATTTACCGATCAATTAGCTGATCGAGTGCGTATTTATAGACCTGGCATTAAAACCTCGAGAAATATTTATGCTCTGCCCTTATTAAAACCTTATAGTGAAGAATGGTACGCGCAATCTTTTAAATCGTTCTTAGCGCATTATGATTATGTCGCTATAGAAGCTATGCCTTTTATGGAAGAAGCCAAAAACCCTACTCAGTGGTTGACGCAATTGGTTAAAACTGTGGCTCAGCAGCCTGATGGTTTAAAGAAGACTGTATTTGAACTACAAGCGATGAACTGGAAAACCCAGCAAAAAATCCCTATGCCGGTGTTTATCGGCCAGTTAGAATTGCTCAAGAAATTAAATGCACAGCATATCGGTTATTATCCTGATAATGTCTTTACCGATCAGCCACGTCTAAGCGATTTACAAGAACATTTTGCATTGCCTTTTATGCCATAATGAGAATTTGGGGACGATAAAATTTTGAACTCTAGGCCGGAATAAGACCATGCTAGCGTAGCAATTGGTGGCGTTTCCAGCACAAGAGTTCACCGATGCCGGAAACGCTTTACTCGCTTACGCTCGTAAAGCCTTCACCGGCCTACGACTTATTCCGGCCTACGACTGGCCTACTGCTCAATTCAATAAAAAATTAATATATTCTCAACAACATCTTTTATTAGCTTTTATGCCATAATCAGCACCGCTTTAAAACAAAGACCACAACTTTCACCCGATATGGCGACTCCCCCTAAACCATGAATCCCTTTTTACAAAACTTGATCGAAACCTTTCAAAGCCAATGGACTGTTTGGGTAAACGAATGGACACCTTTCGATACCAACATTGAAGGCTTTATTTACTACTATCCATTATTTATGGCTTATGTGTGGATGTTTGGCGCGATTATTTTTTATTTTCGCTACGAATGGCATAAACCTGGTAATAGCGAACATTTGCCGACCTTAAAAGACTATCCACCTGTTTCTATATTAATCCCCTGTTATAACGAAGGCGATAATGTCCGTGATACCGTGGGTATTTTATTAGAGCAAAAATATCCCAACTTCGAAATCATCGCTATTAATGATGGTAGCAAAGATAACACCTTAGAAATATTAGAAGAACTCGCAGAGCTACATCCTCAGCTCAGAGTCATTAATTTGCACACTAATCAAGGCAAAGCTATGGGCTTGCGAGCCGGTGCCTTGTTAGCCCAGCATGAGTTTTTGATTTGTATCGATGGTGATGCTTTATTAGCTCCCGAAGCTATTGCTTGGATGGTACGGCATTTTCAAGACAATCCCAATGTCGGTGCAGTAACAGGCAATCCACGCATCCGTAATCGCTCTACCTTATTGGGTCGCATACAAGTCGGTGAATTTTCTGCCATCGTTGGTATGATCAAACGTGCGCAACGCTCTTATGGACATATTTTTACGGTCTCTGGTGTGATTGCTGCATTCCGCAAATCGGCTTTACATGATGTCGGTTATTGGAGCAACGATATGGTGACTGAAGATATCGACATTAGTTGGAAATTGCAGTTAGCGGGTTGGTCAATTTATTTCGAACCGAATGCTTTGTGTTGGGTACTGATGCCTGAATCCTTAGAAGGCTTATGGAAGCAACGCTCACGTTGGGCTCAAGGCGGCACTGAAGTGCTATTACGCTATTTCCCTGCCCTATTTCGCTGGAAATCACGCGGCATGTGGCTACTTTATGGTGAATGCTTAATTAGTATCGTGTGGGCTTTTTTAATACTCGCCCATTTATTATTTGCACCTTTAGAATTATTCACAGAGTCAACGCGCCAATCCTTGCATGACTTAAGCCCAAGCTGGACTAGCATGTTACTAAGCATTACCTGTTTAATACAATTTGGCGTCAGTCTGTTTATCGACTCACATTACGAATCACGCACCGGTGGCGTGGCTCGCTATTATTACTGGATGGTTTGGTATCCCTTGGTTTATTGGATGATTAACGTAGGTACCACCATAGTCGGCTCCATTCGAGCCCTTAAAAAGAAACGCGGACAACGCGCCGTTTGGGTTACTGTAGACAGAGGCCTACGCAGCAAATGAAAGAATATATTATTAATGCCCCGCAACTACAAACCCTACGTAAACGTATCAGTGCTTTATTTGTCTGGCTATTGTGCTGGGTGATGTGGGTATACTTATTGATTCCTTTAGTCGCCCTAAGTAATTGGGTCATGGGCGACAGGAAAATGATTAATGAAATGCGTTGGTTTGGCGGTTATAAAAGCCTATTAGAACTCATGGAAATATATATGGCGGCTTTGGTGGTCATGACTTTACTGTGGTTATGCTGGATTTTTGCAAGAGCCTTACACTCAAAAGATTTATTACCTGCCGCTCAGAAAGTCGTTAACGATCAAGACCTATGCGAGTTCTATAATGTTGAAGCCGACGCTTTACAACAATGTAAGCATTCTAAATTGATGACTGTCTATTTCGATGAGCAAGGTCATATTGCCAGCCTTGATCCTCATATTAGCCATCGACAACAATAAAGTGCCTTGACTTCATATCGTCATTTGTTGGATTTATAATAATCCCTAATTTTTTGTAGGGTGGATAAGCAAGTAGCCTCGATGAAACGGAGTGAAAGTATTATGATTTTAGCTTCCCCCTTTGTAAACATAAGTATCTACACAAATAATTGTTAGCATTCCCACGCGCGAACGATAACATTGTAGTGAAGATGGTAGGGGCGTATTGCATACGCCCTTATAAAATAAGCTCTATAACATTGGACTTTCGATGTTGGGCGTATGCAATACGCCCCTACGGGGATTTTTTGTGTCATAAGTTACTAATATTTTATGATTATTTTTAATAGACCCAATCTCCCCTACCCCCTCTTTGCTAAAGAGGGGAAATAAAAAGAATACTTTCACAGTCTCGCTAGCGTAACCACGCATTAGTTCGCCCATAAACTCTTCGCTAATGCAGAATAAAACACTACAACCTAAACTAGAGCATTCAAATGAAACTATTTCGCATTACTACGCTTTTAGTCCTACTCAGTGCTTTACCGAACATTGGTTTTTCAGCGCCTAAAGGCTTAAATAAGCTTGAGCACATTGTGGTCATCTACCTAGAAAACCGTAGTTACGATAGTTTATTCGGCAACTTTCCTGGCGCTAATGGTTTAGCTCAAGCGAACAAAGCCTTTCCACAAGTTGACCCCTACGGACATCCTTATCAAAGCTTGCCGCCTGTCATGGCTAATAAGAAATTGGATGAGCGCTTTCCGACTAACTTACCCAACCGCCCTTTTAATATTGAAGACTATGTTAAGACCGGTGAAACGCACCCTGACTTAACGCATCGCTTTTTTATTCATCAAATGCAAATTAATGACGGTCGTAATGATCGTTTCGCGCAACTGTCTTCGGCAGGTGGCTTAACGATGGGGCATTATGATTTATCTGGCTCGGCTTTATGGCATTATGCAAAACAATACACTTTGGCCGACAATTTTTTTCAAGGTGCTTTTGGTGGCTCATTTCTTAATCATCAATGGTTAATTTGCGCTTGCACACCCGAATTTAAAGAGGCGCCCGCCGAGCTTAAGACATGGAAATTAGATCCACAAACAGGCAGGATTACCAATGATCCTAGCGTCACCGAAGACGGTTATGCCGTAGGCACTGTACAACCTTTTTATCCTCCCTTTAATACAGCTCATCCAGAAAACAGACTACCCGCACTAACTCAAGCGACTATCGGAGATCGTTTATCTGAAAAGAATATCTCTTGGGCATGGTATGCAGGCGGCTGGGATAATGCGGTGTCGGGACGTGTGACTGACGACAACTTTCAATACCATCATCAACCTTTTGTATTTTATAGCAACTACGCACCCGACACAGCAGCAAGAGCTGAACATTTAAAAGATAAGTCACAATTATTAACCGATCTTAAAAACGGCTTTCCACAAGTGGCTTTCTTTAAACCCGCTGGTAATAAAAATCAGCATCCTGGCTATTCCACTATCGAAGCCGCTGATCAAGAAGTACATGAACTGGTTGAGACTATCAAAAACAGTGCTATCTGGCCAAGTACCGCTATCATCATTACTTATGATGAATTTGGTGGTCTTTGGGATCATGTCGCTCCACCTAAAATTGATCGTTGGGGGCCAGGCACACGTATTCCAGCTATCATCGTATCGCCATTTGCAAAGAAAGCTTATGTAGATCATACCGCTTACGACACCACCTCTATACTTAAACTGATTGAAGACCGTTTTGGCTTAGCAGCACTGACTGACAGAGATGCTAAAGCTAAAGGCTTAAGCGGAGCTTTTAAGTTTGATTAATTCAATAAACCACTCTACTGTCTTAGATCCACTTTCTCAATCGAGCTAACTTATGTCTGTTATTAAACCCATCACTGTAATCTTAGTTTTTATGCTATTATTGACGGCCTGTAAAGATCAAGACCCTTTTACTAATCAACCAGAAACAGATACGGCTACTCCGATGACTTCTGAAGACGCTATCGAAAAACTGCAAAGAGCAGCTCAAGCAGGCGATTCTGATGCTCAATATCATCTGGCTTATCTTTATGAAAATGGCTTAGGTGTGACTAAAGATGAAGCTAAGGCATTGGAACTCTATCAACAAGCAGCTGACCAAGGCCATCCTACTGCACAAAATAATCTTGATACTCTAAAAACTCACTAAACTTTCATTCACTATCATCATGCTAAAACCTACTCTTAAGAGGTCTAATTCTAACACCAACGATCTCTCTCATCATATCTTGCCCAATTCTGCCACCATGGTCGGCGTGTGCATTATGGTTATCAGTATTGTTAAAAGCATGGCGCCTGACTTAGCCAACTACTTAATTGATAAAGGCCTAGCCATTGATAGTTTATTGTTCATGATCAGTGCGTTATTATCGTTTTCATCGATACGTTCAGAGCAAGCAACTGATCGTTTAGAGCGTTGGGCAGAAATCATATTCTTATTAGGTTTGGTGTCTATGACCTTAATTACCGTCGTTTTTTCTTTTGAGGTTATTTAGCTTGGCTAATATGACATTAGCTAATTTTCTCTCTTATTACTATCATGCTGTTACTGTCATAGCCTTACTTACTTCTCTTAATCTACAAGCAGCACCAACTATACAGCCGCTAAAAATCGGTGTTCATGAACGCCTACTGGTTTTAGCGCCGCATCCCGACGATGAAACCTTGGGTGCCGCCGGTTTAATCCAGCAAGTATTTGAACATGGCGGCACAGTACGTACTGTGGTTGTAACTTCCGGTGATGCCTACGTAGAGGCTATACAACGCGATTTGGGTAAAACCAATCTTATTAAGTCTGACTATATTGCTTATGGTGAGAAACGCCTGCAAGAATCTCGCAGTGCCGCTCATGTTTTAGGTCATGGTTACCTTCATTTAGACTTGTATGGCTTTTCAGATGGCGCTATTTACCCGATGTTGGTTTCTCATTGGGGACGCACGCATCCTGAGCGGTCGGGTTTTACCGGTTATAGTCATGTTCCTTATGTAGAGGCTGAAGATAAAGGCATCGCTCAAGAAGGCGAATTACTGCGTAATGAGTTAGTGGAAATCTTGCGTGCCACAAAACCCACTATGATTGTATTTCCTGACGTAATGGAAAATGATTCCGATCATGCTGGCTTAGGTATGTTTGCTTTATTAGCCATTAATGATTGGTTGGAACATAGCATCGGCACCGAGCCTAATCCACGTTTATTCGCCTACTTGATTCATTGGCAACATGGCTGGCCGTCAGGTTCTACGGCAGAGACACCTTTAGATTTAAGCACTCAACCGTTGTATTTACCAGATGATTTACCACTACGGGGTTTGGCGAGAAGCTGTACGCCACTTTCTGTAGCTGAGCGCTTGTTAAAACGGGAAGCTTTGGCACAATATCATACCCAACAACGCGCTATGGGTTCATTCTTGGCGGCTTTTGTACGCAGTAATGAATGCTATACAGAATTAACTGCCAATGACAGCAAAGGCATAGAAAATGTCGTCAGACAGTGGCAGCATGTACGACAATCTTTTGACTCGCATCCTATAACTCGCAGTAAGATCTGGCAGCTTAATTAAACATACTCGCTGGAGGCGCAGTGCTTTCCCAGCCAACGAGCACTATGAGACACCATAGGGGCAGGTCGCGACCTGTCCCTACTTCAATAAACTCAATAAGGTAGATCATGGCAAGACGAAGTGAACATAGCCAAGAACAAATAAAAACCATGATACTGGATGCGGCTGAACAGGTTGTCATTACTGAGGGCTTTTCTGCATTAAAGGCGCGCGATATTGCAAAAGAAGTAGGATACACGGCGGGTAGTCTGTATATGGTTTACGCTAATATGGCTGATTTGATCCTACACATTCATGCCAGAACCTTAGCAGCCATTGCTCTGCAATTACAGCAAATCCCATTAAGTAAAACAGAGTCTGTGATGGAAAGCTTAGCTTTAGTCTATATGAATTATAGCGTTCAAAACTTTAATCGCTGGCGTTTCATTTTTGATGATCACTTATTATTGGGTGCAGAGATTCCTGATTGGTATCAAGACAAAATCGACCATGTCTATGCTCAATTTGAATTACAGCTAGCGCAACTAAAACCACAACTAGATGCCCTGGAAATAAAAATGACCGCCACTGCTTTCTTTGCAGGCGTGCATGGTATTTGTGCGCTCTCTATTACTCGAACTCATGATAATGACAGTATTAAACAGCTTGAAGCGACGGTGCTCATTTTAGTTAGACATTTTATGCGCGGCTGGGTCAGTAAATAATCGATTGCTTGTTCAATCGCTTGATCATAAATATTCAGCGTTAACTTAGTGTTGTGGCTAGCAACTTAAGGCGGGACAGCTTCAACTCAGCCGAAAGGCTCAAGGCAAAAGATTAAGTCTAGGAGGTTAGCAACTTAAGGCGACGCAGATACTAGACTTAACCCTTCGCCCTTCGCCTTTTGTCTGCTCTTAAAAGAACCCTGAACGATTAAGCTTGTGTCCCGTCTTAAATTGGTAGCCAGTATTGTCACTAAACCTTCAACAATTAGCGGTATTCTAATGCTGGCCGTATAATAGCTCTCTTTTTTGCTCCAGTTTTACGTTCTGGTTCGCAACGAGGTTTACATGTCTACGATAGTTGTTTGTGCTTTATATAAATTCGTCACCTTGGACGATTTTCAGTCTTTACGTCAACCCTTGCATGAGGTCATGGAAGTATCACACGTGCGAGGCACCTTATTATTGGCTAATGAAGGGATTAATGGCACGATTGCAGGTTCTCGTGCGGGAATAGACCACGTTCTTAATTGGTTACGTCAAGATAGCCGTTTATCGGATATTGATTATAAAGAATCATATACTGACAACCTGCCTTTTAATCGCGCTAAAGTTAAGCTTAAAAAAGAAATTGTTACGCTAGGTATTGAAGGCATTGATCCAAAGCGCGTGGTAGGCACTTATGTTGCACCTGAAGATTGGAATCAACTCATTTCTGATCCTGATGTTATCGTCGTTGACACCCGTAATGACTATGAATATCAAGTCGGCACCTTTAAAAATGCCCTCAATCCTAATACTGAAAGCTTTAGAGACTTTCCTCGTTATGTTCAAGAAAACCTTGATCCTAACAAACATAAGAAGATTGCCATGTTTTGTACCGGTGGCATACGCTGTGAGAAATCGACCGCTTATCTAAAAGAACAAGGCTTTGATGAGGTCTATCATTTAAAAGGCGGTATATTGAAATATTTGGAAGTCGTGCCTGCTCAAGAAACTTTATGGGAAGGTGAATGCTTTGTTTTTGATGAACGCGTAACCGTCAACCTACAATTAGAAAAAGGTCAGTACGATCAATGTAACGCCTGTCGATTACCGATCACTGAAGCCGATAAAGCCGACGCTAAATATCAACAAGGCGTGAGCTGCCCACATTGCTATGATAAGGCCACGGACTTACAGAAAACTCGTTTTATGGAACGTGAAAAACAAATGGAATTAGCCAGACAACGCGGCGAAGCTCATATTGGTGCCGATGCTGCTAAAGCCTTAATCGCCAAACGAGCCGCTAAAATAGAACGTCAACAGGCACAACAAGCCATCATTAATGCCGCAAGGAAGAATCGCTCATGATAGAAAA
>QVQD01000202.1 GCA_003584875.1 Methylococcales bacterium | reverse complement strand
GCAATACGCCCCTACGATCTTCACCACAATGTTATCGTTCTCGCGTGGGAATGCTAACAATTATTGGTGTAGACACCTATGCTCTTTAGGATAAAAAAAAGGCGTTTAACAGTATTAAACGCCTTTTGAGTGGTTACGGCAGGAGAGCACGACAATATCAAAATAATATATAGCAGTTGCTGTGCCAATAGTTAAACAGTCTTTATTAGCGACCTATCACAGATAAAATAAAAAATATTTAGTTCAATCTGTTATCAATTACGCTTCATTAGAGGGCAAATAAACCTATTTATGCACCGTATTTGTGCGAGTGCTGAAACCCATCTTTCCCAAGTTCCTCGTCACTGCTCACAGTTTAGGAGCAACAGATCAACTAAAACAACGATTGCTTAGACGTTCCTCCTGCCATTTCCTTAACTAACTTAGGTACTAAATAGCCCGGCAATAAGGCTTGCATCTCTGCAATAAGTGCGATGGCAGTTGATTCTGTGACTTCAAAGTGTCCTGTACCAGTGGCTTTATCTAGCAAGTGTAAGTAATAGGGAATTACGCCATAGCTAAAGAGTTTTTCGCTCAAATCACATAAGACGGCAGCATTATCATTAACGCCTTGTAACAACACCGATTGATTAAATACAGTTATGCCGTTGGCTCTAAGTTCTAAAAAAGCTGAAATGACCTCAATACTGATTTCATTGGCATGATTGCAATGTACGACCAGCACCATTGTTTTAGTACATAGCTTTAAGGTGTTAATAAATTCTGTGCTGATACGTGCAGGCAATACAATGGGTAAGCGACTATGAATTCTGATACGTTTTATATGTTCAATATTATCAAGTTTCTGTAATAATTTGCTTAGGCGCTCATCACTCAATAGTAGGGGATCTCCGCCACTTAAAATAACCTCGCTAATGTCGGGGTGATCTTGAATATATAAGATAGCCTCGATTTCTGCTTGCTTACTGAGTTGCAAGTCAGCATAAGGAAAGTTACGTCTAAAACAATAGCGGCAATTAATAGCACAACTGCCGGTGTTGATGAGTAAAACTCGGCCATGATATTTGTGTAAAACGCCGGTTATTGCTGCTGAGGCTAAATCGCCTACTGGATCATTATTAAATCCTGGGTAATTTGTTAACTCATCATTAATCGGCAAGACTTGCCGCAATAAAGGATCATCTGGATTACCTTTTTCCATGCAATCAGCAAAGCTTAAAGGCACCCGTAATGGGAAGTTTTTTGTAGCGGCTACAGAAACCGGTAAGTCTTTATAAGATAGGCTCAGATAACGACATAAGTCCTCAATATTGCTAAATGCACCGGCCAATTGTTGTTGCCAGTTTTTAGTAATGGATGGGTTTTCATTGGGTAGTTCTGACATGAGTTGTTTATTTTAAAGTTTCTATCGATAGTAGCCTCTATTATAATGCCCAAGTTTTGTATTGTTTGTAATCTTGAGGGTAAAAATGGCCAGTTATAGCACCAACGAATTTAAAGCAGGGTTAAAAGTCATGCTAGATAGTGATCCCTGTGCCATTATCGAAAATGAATTTGTTAAACCGGGTAAGGGACAAGCCTTTAACCGAGTAAAAATACGCAACCTTAAAACTGGTCGCGTTATTGAGCGTACTTTTAAATCGGGTGATTCTCTTGAAGCGGCTGATGTTGTTGATGTTGCTATGCAATATCTTTATAACGATGGGGATTTTAGACACTTTATGGTGCCTGATACCTTTGAACAATATCAGTGTAATGAGAAAGCGGTCAGCGAAGCTAGTAAATGGCTTAAAGATCAAGATATGTGTACCGTAACTTTATGGAATGATTCGCCTTTGTCGGTTACTCCCGCTAATTTTGTTGAGTTAGCCATTGTTGAAACCGATCCAGGTGTTCGTGGCGATACTTCAGGCGGTGGCGGCAAACCAGCCACTTTAGAAACGGGCGCTGTTGTTAGAGTTCCATTATTTGTCCAGCAAGGTGAAGTCATCAAAGTAGATACTCGTACTGGAGAATATATCTCGCGCGTTAAAGAATAGTGCTGACTGATTGGCAACCCACTTGCTCTATAGAACTACTGCATTTAAGAGCCCAGGTTCTTGCAGAGATACGGGGTTTTTTCTTAGCAAGGGCTGTGCTTGAAGTTGAAACCCCCTTACTTAGTCATAGTAGTGGAACAGATCCGCAATTGAATTTTTTTACGTCTGATTATTGTTTCTATCCGCTGCAACAAACTTTATATCTGCAAACATCACCTGAGTTTGCTATGAAGCGTTTACTAGCTGCAGGCAGTGGTTGTATTTATCAAATTTGTAAAGCTTTTCGCAATGGTGAGTCGGGGTGTAATCATAATCCTGAGTTTACAATGCTGGAGTGGTACAGGGTCGGTTTTACTTTAACGCATTTAATGGATGAAATTGCTGAGTTGATAGCGCTATTGTTCAAAGAGCGAGCACCACTTAACCCTACGCAACGCATAAGTTACCAAGATTTATTTTTTAAATACACCGGACTGGATGCCTTGCTGTTTAATTATGACGATTACTGTGTTTTTGCTTTAAAGTCTCAAACACCCGAAGCCATAGAGCTATGTAAGACCGATCATAATGCTTGGTTAGATTTTATTTTTAGTCATCATATACAACCTTCTTTAGGTAAAAATGCTTTATGCATGGTTTACGGTTACCCTGCTTGTCAATCTTCATTAGCACGTATTAATAAAGACAATTCAAAGGTAACAGATCGTGTTGAGATTTTTATAAACGGAATTGAGTTAGGTAACGGTTATTATGAATTGACCGATGCTCAAGAGCAAAATCAACGCTTTGATGAAGAAATATTAGTCAGGCAGCAAAATTCTCGTCCCGTCATAGTTAAAAATATGCAGCTTATAGCCGCTTTAGAGGCAGGGCTTCCTGAATGTTCTGGGATGGCTATTGGTTTGGATCGATTGTTGATGGTGCTGACTAGTAATAAGCATATAGAAGATGTAATTCCTTTCTCTCTGGCTCGATCTTAAGCTAATTCAACTTATCTTGTGTTATAATTTTTTTCTTTATAATCTTTTAAATCTTACCGTTTTATTTTAGCCGCCTAAATGAATAAAAAATTTTTTACTTGCTTATTAATGTTGGGCCTACTTGTTTCAAATGCGGTTAAAGCTGATGAAGAATTCATTGTAAAAGATATTAAAGTCAAAGGTCTGCAGCGCATCTCTTTGGGGACTGTTTATAATTATCTTCCCGTCAATGTCGGCGCAAAATTTTCACTAGATAACGTGGCGCCTTCTGTTAAGGCCTTATTTAAAACAGGATTTTTTAAAGATGTCTCCATCGAAAGAGAAGGAGCCACATTAATTATCAATGTGGTAGAGCGTCCGTCTATCGCTAAAATAGTCTTTGATGGCAATAAAGACCTCAGTAAAGACGAGCTAACTAAAGCCTTGTCTAAAATTGGTTTAGCGGAAGGAAAAATATTTGATCGTCAAATATTAGATAAGGTTGAGCAAGAATTATCTCGTCAATACCTGAGTCATGGTAAATATAGCTTAAGAATAAAAACCGAAGTCACTAATCTGTCTCGAAACCGTGTCGATATCGACATTAAAATTTCTGAAGGTAGAGTGACTAAAATTAAGCAGATTAATATTGTTGGCAACAATGTCTTTGATGACAAGATGCTGATGAAGAATTTTGAGTTAAGTACCACAAATTTAATATCGTTCTATACAAAAGACGATCAATATTCAAAGCAGAAACTTCAAGGCGATTTAGAATCTCTAAGATCTTATTATTTAGACCGTGGTTATATTAACTTTTCAATTGAATCGACACAGGTCGCTATTACCCCTGACAAAAAAGACATTTATGTCACTATCAATGTTAAAGAGGGTGATATTTACAAGCTATCTAAAGTAAAGCTTGCAGGGAATTTAGTTGTTCCACCTGATCAACTTATTAAGCTAGTCAGTGTTGGTCCCGAAGAAATTTTCTCAAGAAAAAATGCCACGCAAACCTCAAAAGCTATACAAGATCGATTGGGTGATGAAGGTTATGCTTTTGCTAACGTAAACATGGTGCCAGAAATCAACGAAGCTCAAAAAACAGTCGATATGACTTTTTTTGTAGATCCTGGCAAACGTGTTTATGTGCATCGTATTAATTTCCATGGCAATTCCAAAACTCGTGATGAGGTATTGCGACGAGAAATGCGCCAAATGGAAGCAAGCTGGGCTTCAAGTTCAAAAATTGAACGCTCAAAAACTAGATTAGAGCGTTTAGGTTACTTTCAAACGGTTAACGTTGAAACGCCGCCTGTTGTAGGTACTCCCGACCAAATTGATGTTAATTATAAAGTCGAAGAAAAATCCTCGGGGAATTTGTCAGCTGGTGTTGGTTATTCACAGGTACAAGGTATTGTCTTGAATGCTAACATCGCTCAAGATAATATTTTTGGCTCAGGAAAGCGTGTCAATGTTGCTTTCAATAATAGTTATTATATGCGTAGCTATCAGTTTGGCTTTAATAATCCTTATTTTACAGCTGACGGTGTTAGTCAAGGCTATAACCTTGGTTGGACGACCCGTAATTCTGGAGCCATTAACATAGCTAATTATAATTCTAGCGTGGCTAATGCCAGCACTAGCTTTGGCCTACCGATCAATGAAACCGATTATTTGCTGTTTACTACTGAGGTAAAGCATACCGGCTTATCAGCAACTACCTATTCATCATCTCAAATTACTGATTTTATCAATAATATAGGTAGTGATTTTATGACCTATAGTCAAGGGATTAACTGGACTCATAATACTCTTAATAAGGCAACGTTCCCTACCCAAGGTGTACAACATCGTATTTCCGGTGTAGGCATGATTCCTGGTAGTGATATTGATTATTACAAGGTAGGCTACCGTCAACAACGATATTATCCGCTCGCCAAAGACTTTGTATTTAAATTGAATGCTGAAATAGGCTATGGTGGCGGTTACATGGGCACTAAAGGCTTACCATTTTTTGATAATTATTTTGGTGGTGGTAATGGTTCAGTTCGCGGCTATCGAAATAATTCAATTGGACCTAGAGATTCCAATGGTTATCCGATAGGTGGCGCGACGAAAATTATGGGTAATGCTGAAGTATTTTTCCCTGTGCCGTTCTTATCAGAAACTAAATCAGTCAGAATGGGCACTTTTATTGATGCTGGAGAGATTAGCAATGGACTTTCAGTCAGTAATCTAAAATATTCAGCCGGTATTTCTGGTGAATGGCTCTCGCCTTTCGGCGCTTTATCTGTAAGTGCGGCTTATCCACTTAATGTAGGTACTTATAGCTATACACCAGTCGGAGGGGAACTCACTACCTTAAAAGATCAAACACAATATTTCCAATTTAATTTTGGCCAAAATTTCTAAGAAGTAATTTGGCGGAATAGAATTAAGCCCTTATAATTTAACGACATATCTTTTACCTTTTTAGTATTATTTTATTATATATAACTGTCATCGGAGATTAATATAACAATGAAAACAAAAACTGCTTTATTTCTAGGTTTAATGTGTGCAAGTAGTATGAGTTATGCTGACTTAAAAGTGGGCGTAATCAATATGAATTTGGTGTTAGAACAAGCACCACAAATGGAAAAGGCTAAAAAACGTTTTGATCAAAAATTCGGACCTAGAGGTAAAATTCTTGAATCGCAACAAAAAGAACTTCAAACTTTAGAAGAAAAGTTGAATAAAGACGCTGCGGTCATGAGTGAAGCAGAAAAACAAAAAGCTGGTAAAGATTTTCAAAACAAAATCAGAGATTTCAAAAAAACTGAGCAAGAGTTTAAAGAAGACATTAATGCTAACCGTAATGAAGAATTGGGTAAATTACAGCGTAAAATTGGTGAAGTTGCTAGCAGCATAGCTAAAGATGAAGAGTATGACTTACTTTTATTGTCTGACGTTGTCGTTTATAAAAAAGAACAATTTGATATCACTGCTCAAGTTGTAAAAAAGTTATCTACTATTCCCGAATAAATCATAGTCGCACCCTTTAAACGTATAACTTAACCCTTAAGAAGCACTCTATTCATGTCTATAACGTTAGATATTTTACAAATACAAGCATTCTTGCCTCATCGATACCCCTTTCTATTGATTGACAAGGTGATAGAGTGCGAACCTGGCGTAAGGTTGTTAGGAGTGAAAAATGTCACTTATAACGAACCTTTTTTCCAAGGACATTTTCCACAAAAGCCTATTATGCCCGGTGTGCTCATATTAGAAGCCTTAGCTCAATCAACTGGGCTTCTAGCTTCTGAAACTGCAGGCGACGAACTAATAGGCATGATCTACTATTTAGTAGGTATCGATAAGGCTAAATTTAAACGCCCTGTAGTACCTGGTGACCAACTGATGCTGGAATCAAAGTTTATCAAAAGTAAACGTAATATTTGGGCTTTTGAATGCCGTGCAGAAGTTGACGGTGAATTTGTTGCTAGCGCAGAAATTAGATGCGCTGCAGTGGTAAATTGAGTTTGATACATCCAACAGCCCTTATTGATAGCCAAGCTGAATTAGCCAATGATGTGAGCATTGGTGCGTATTCAATTATCGGAGCAGATGTAAAAATTGAATCAGGTACGGTTATTGGCCCTCATGTTGTTATAAAAGGACCGACCAGCATTGGTAAAGATAATCATATTTTTCAATTCAGCTCCATCGGTGAAGATCCGCAAGATAAAAAATATGCCTCAGAAATTACACGACTTGAAATTGGTGATAGAAATACCATTCGTGAATTTACGTCTATGCATAGAGGGACTCAACAAGACCACTGTGTCACTCGAATAGGTAATGATAATTTATTTATGGCCTACACTCATGTCGCACATGATTGTGTTATTGGTGACCATGTGATTATGGCAAATGGAGCTTCTTTAGCGGGTCATGTACAACTTAATGATCATGCAATTTTGGGTGGATTTACTTTAGTTCATCAATTTACTCAGATTGGTCAATTTAGTTTTGCAGCAATGGGTAGTGCTATTACTCAAGATATTCCGCCCTTTATTATGGTGGGAGGCAAACCTACCAAGCCGCATGGCATCAATTCAGTTGGCATGGAGCGTAATGGTATATCAACAGAAGATATTAGATTAATCAGAAATGCTTACAAAATTATCTACAAAATGAATTTGCGTTTAGAAGATGCCATTGTACAAATAGAAGGACTTGCTGGAGATAGCAAAGAACTATT
Source organism: Methylococcales bacterium (assembly GCA_003584875.1). Lineage (GTDB taxonomy): Bacteria > Pseudomonadota > Gammaproteobacteria > Methylococcales > Methylomonadaceae > Methylobacter_C. The sequence continues at coordinate 2,771 of QVQD01000202.1, read as the reverse complement.
AAGTATGATTGGCTTTTTACGTAATGTTCGCAGAGGAATATTGCGTTAAGAATTTTTATCTTTTTCATGTTCCTGCCCACAGTTTAGGAATATTTTGAACTAATTGTATGCCGGAATAAGGCTTTTCGAGCGTAAGCGAGACAAGCGTTGCGCTTGGGTGGTCTTATTACAGCCTACAAACGCTTAAATGTCGGCACTGATACTTGGCTAGTAACTCTAAATCTTGAGTAGTTAACAATATTTCAAAGGCGTAGGTAAATAATCATAAAAAACTTAATCGCCGGTGTCGATGAAGCGGGGCGAGGGCCACTAGCTGGTCCTGTAGTAGCCGCTGCCGTTATTCTTGATCCACAACAACCTATTGATGGTTTAGCTGACTCAAAAATACTGAGTAAACTTAAGCGCGAAAGTCTTGCTAAGTTCATTAAGGCGCAGGCTCTAAGCTGGTCAATAGCGGTTGCCAGCGTAGAAGAAATTGATGAGCTTAATATTCTGCAAGCAACCTTGCTTGCTATGCAGCGAGCTGTTAATGGATTGCATATTCAGCCAGATGAGGTTTTAGTTGATGGCAACCAAATCCCTAAGTTATTGATTCCTACATTAGCCATTATAAAAGGTGATAGTAAGATACCGGCTATTAGTGCAGCTTCAATTATTGCAAAAGTTGAACGTGACAGCCTGATGTTTAATTATCATAAACAATATCCCAATTATTCCTTCCATTTACATCAAGGCTACGGAACTAAGCAACACTTAGCTGAAATAGCTGAATTCGGTTTTTTAGCCATACATAGAAAATCTTTCAATCCCTTAAGAACCATTCTAAGCCAGCAAAAGCAGTGATTATTTAGTGCAGGGGCGTAATAAAATTTTGCCGTTTTCTAGGGTGGATAAATGCTACGGCTGTGTAGTATTGTGATTTTAGCTTCCCCATCGGTAAATCTTACGCCGCAGGGACAGGTCGCGACCAGTCCCTACATTACGATCGATTTGATGATTATTTTTAATTTATAAAATCAGATAAAAATCCCCGTAGGGGCGTATTGCATACGCCCAACATTGAAAGTCCAATGTTATAGAGCTTATTTTATAAGGGCGTATGCAATACGCCCCTACGATCTTCACCACAGATTATCGTTCTCAGGATGCTAATAATTATTTGTGTAGATACCTATGTCGCTAAAGAGGGGAAATAAAAATAATACTTTTACAGTCCTAAAGCCGTTGGCCCATTCAGATTCTTAAACGTGTATTTTTACTTACATTCGCCAACAAACAATCCTAAATACCAATCGGTAACTCATCCATTAAGGCAATCTGCTCGCGTAACTCAATGATTCTATCTTGCCAATAACGAGGGCTATTAAACCAAGGGAAGGCCATAGGGAAGGCGGGGTCATTCCAACGTTTTGCAATCCATGCAGAATAATGAAGCAATCGTAAGGTACGCAATGCTTCTAATAGATGCAATTCCATGATATTAAAATCATAGAATACTTTATAGCCATCAAGTAAATATTTAAGCTGAAAACTCATCTCTTCACGATCACCTGAGAGCAGCATCCATAAGTCCTGTATGGCAGGCCCCATTCGACTATCATCAAAATCCACAAAATGAGGGCCGTCATCGGTCCATAAAATATTACCGGGATAACAATCGCCATGTAGCCTTAGGTTTTTTACTTTACCAGCACGTTCAAAGCAGCGTTTTACTGCTTCTAAGGCATGAGCACTCGTCGTGCTGTAAGCATTGATTAAATCAGCAGGAATGAAATCATGTTTAAGCAGATAATCTCTAGGCTCATCGCCAAAGTTAAATACATTTAAGCTTGGGCGCGCTTTAAAAGGTTTTGTTGCGCCTACGGCATGTATACGGCCTATAAAACGCCCCATCCATTCCAGTTTGTCACGACTATCAATTTCAGGAACACGTCCGCCTTGCTTAGGAAATACCGAAAACCGAAAACCATCAAGCTGATTAAGTGTCTGCGTTCCGATCAACCTTAAAGGCGGGACTACGGGTATTTCATTGTCAGCTAAGTCTCTAATAAAACGATGCTCTTCTAAGATGGCATCATCAGTCCAGCGCGAAGGTCGGTAAAATTTGGTGACTACGGTCGCTGCGTTTTCTATGCCCACCTGATAAACACGGTTTTCATAACTATTAAGCGCAAGTAAACGACCGTCACTAGAAAGCCCAACGCTAGTCATAGCGTTAAGAACAAGGTCAGGGCTTAAAGCTGAAAAAGGAGTTAAATGTGTATTCATGGTTTCATTGTAACGTTGAATACACATTTTAATGCAGATAAATTATTGAATAACTCCGGTAAAACAATTTGATCGTAATGTTGGGACAGGTCGCGACATGTCCCAACGGAGTGAAATGTAGCGATAATGAGAGAAAGGTGTAGGTCGGGTTAGCGATAGCGTAACCCGACAAAATATCGAACGAAATGCTGGGTTGTGCTATTGAGACTGTGAAAGTTTTATGATTTTAGCGTCACCAAGGGACAGTTTATCTGGTATGAGTAAATATAAATTGCGGAAGTCATTCTGTAGGGGCGACAGATTCGCTACATTTCAACAAACGAATGTACTGGGCGAATAAATTCGCCCCTACAGGGTGCTATTCTGGGCGAATCTGTCGCTACTATGAGATATGACAGGTCCTTAAATATCATCTATTTTCAGGTCTATACCCTGCACGAAACTCTCCTTTTTTTAAATATTAAAAATAGGCTTTGATTTCATGCAGTCAATATTCTTTTAGT
>QVQD01000161.1 GCA_003584875.1 Methylococcales bacterium | reverse complement strand
CTACAAGCTACCAAATGTATTATGACGATCTTAGATCTGACTCTGGTTTATTAATAAGCTCTACCCAATCTCTCCAAATAGAAATAAGCACTGCCATGAGTGCAGGCCCCAAAAACAAACCTAACAAACCAAAACATTCCATACCACCGAATATGCCTAATAAGGTCCATATAAACGGTAATTGCACTGCTTTACCGATCAGTATCGGACGCACATAATTGTCTGCAATCAGCGTTAATATCATCCCGTATACAAATAAACCGCTACCTAACAATGGTTCGCCGTTAACCATTAACACCAAGGCACAACTTGTAAATATTAATTTTGCTGCATAAGGAATCATGGCAAAAATGCCTGTTATAGCACCTAACATGGCAGGATGACTTAAACCAACCAATCCGTAAGCTGCCCCCAATAATAAGCCTTTAGCAATTCCTATTAACAATAAGCCATTAACTGTAGAGCGCAGAGTCGCTGTCGCATGGTGTATATAGCGTAAGCTTTGAGCTCCGAAGATATATTGATGACTGCTCAGCGTTTTTTCGACTAAATAAACACCAAACTGATAAACACTAAACAAAGCCACAAGTAAGATAAAAAAGCCGAAAAAATAATGCACTAAATGGCCAGCAATATGCTGACTATATGCACCTGCATGACTATTACTCAACCATTGCAAGATATCATGATGAACTGTTGAACTATTAACCAAAGTTAGCCAACTTTGTTGTAGCCATAAGCCAACAACAGGCAGTGACGTCAGCCAAGCTGGCGGCGGTATATCGATACTTTTTACATCAGTCAGTAATTGAGATAATGCTTGTGCTTCTTGAGCTAAGCGCAACAAACCATAACTCACAGGTGCCAATATTATCAGGGCAATGACTACTGTTAATAACCAAGCCGCCCAATTTGATTGCCCCTGCTCAGCATTGTCCTTTATTAAACGTTGATAAAGAGGCCACGTACAAATGCCTAAGACCACCGCCCAAGCTAAGTAACTTAGGTAAGCATGCAAAACCCACGCACCTAAGCAGAATAAAATAACAGCACCGATAAATCTTGCGCGAGCTTGTAGGGTAAGTGACATAGGGATTTAGGTTAATATTTAGTAAAGGGGATTGGCAAAGAAAGCTGGCTGTCAACTTGATAAGAGTCCGTACGGCATCTCAATAATTGTAGGCCGGAATAAGACTTTACGAGCGTAAGCGAATAAAGCGTTTCCGGCGTAGACAACTCTTCTGTGCCAGAAACACCCTCATGCGCTACGCTTAGATGGTCTTATTCCGGCCTAAGACACTACAATATTATTAATTAGGCGTAGGCCGGAATAAGACTTTACGAGCGTAAGCAAGTAAAGCGTTTCCGGCATAGACAGCTCTTCTGTGCCGGAAACGCCATCATGCGCTGCGCTTAGATGGTCTTATCCGACCTACGACACTACAATATTATTAATTAGGCGTAGGCCGGAATAAGACTTTACGAGCGTAAGCGAATAAAGCGTTTCCGGCATAGACAACTCTTCTGTGCCGGAAACACCCTCATGCGCTGCGCTTAGATGGTCTTATCCGACCTACGACACTACAATATTATTAATTAGAATAAGCCCTAAGCACTTCTTTAACGATGCCTGAACGCACGACATCATCAATACCAAATTCTACCACGCTGACTTTTTTTGTATGCCTGAGTCGATGAACTGCATCTGAAAGCCCAGATTGCATGGAAATATCTTTCTGCTCTATATCGCCATCAATGATAACTTTACAGTTTTCACCAATACGGGTTAAAAAAAGCTTCATCTGGCTAGGCGTCGTGTTTTGGGCTTCATCTAAAATAGCCCAACAATTCTTAAAGGTTTGGCCGCGCATAAAGGCCAGAGGTGAGGCACTGATACGTTTATGTTTTATAAGGTAATCAACTTGTGAGCGCCCTAGGCGATCATTAAAAATTTGCCTAAAAGGTTCAATGTAAGGTGCGTATTTATCTTCAAGTTCGCCGGGGATAAAACCGAACTTTTCACCCGCCTCAACGCCAGGTCTAGTCAAAATAATACGTTCTATTTTCTTCTCTCTTAATAAGTCTGCGGCTAAACCTGCAACCACATAACTTTTTCCTGTACCGGCAGGACCAATGCCGAAGGTAATTATATTTTCCATAATGGCGTTCATATAAACGCCTTGCGCCCTGGTCATTGGCTCTATGGGCGCATAAGCCTTTCTTTCTGTTCTAAAATCAACAAGGTCAAGCAACTCAAACTCTTCAGACACACAGTTTTTTGTTATATTACGGCGACTTCTACGATTAAACACTTCTTTTTCGTAACTTTTAATGGCATTTTTTCTTGGCATTGATAAGTCTCCTAGCTATTTAGTTTAAGAATCAGACAGAATTTTTTTACCTATATTTACTTTTAAGAGGGATGTTAAGAATAATCTAGATTTAAAGACTAATATGCTCAACGTTAACTGTATTCCAAATTGCTTCGATAAAATCGGCATCCATTGTAGGCATACCGTCTTGTATCCATTGCACCAATACCTTGGCAATATTTGGGTAACTGATTTTTATAGCGCGCTCATCCTGTAGCCAATGCTTAATAACCGAAGCATCCATGTCATTCATGGTATGACCATAACCCAATTGCTTAAGGGCAGCGGCATTAGAAATTTGCTCCATTTGTGCATGTAATGGTTTAGCGAGTATCTTTTTACCAAGTTGCAAAGCTTCACTAGCTAACTCAAAACCGGCATTACTTATTATGCCAGCAGAATCATATAAATCTTTTTGAAAGTCATCTCGAGAAAGTGGATTAACCACAATGTGAGCATATTTTGACTCGACCACAACTGGCGCATAGACCTGAAAACTAAAGTCGGTAAAAGGCGCTAATAAAGCAACGACTTCGTTTTGATCTTCGAAAGGCAAATAAACGATGATTTTATTTTTAATGATACTTTTGGGCGTTTCAGGGGTTTCAATCACGGGTGGCAAAATAGGCTGACCAAAGTGATGCCAATGCAAACCTACACCCACATTAGCTGGTGCAAAGTATTTCATAATCTGATTGGCAATAGGGTCGGAACCTTCCCTAGGAATATTATGATTAAACGCATATTGATGACCAATACCCAACACGGTTCTTTTTTGTTTCCTGCCAGCCCATGAGGTCACCGGTTCAAAATCACTAATAACTAAATCATAAGCACTTAAATCCAATGAATTAATATCATTCATCAAAGTACGTGGCTTAGCTTCTAATGCTGTTTTTAAGTATTTAACCTGACCTTTATGAGTATTAAAGGTTAAACCCGTGCGAACTTGATAATCTTTGAAGATTTCCATCTCAAAATAATGCTCGGCAGGTCTACCGGTAAATTGAAAATCAACTTCAATACCCGCAGCATACAGCTCTCTTGCCATAACGCGAGCACGGGTAATATGGCCATTACCTGTTCCTTGTACGCCATAAAATATCTTCATATTTGCCCTAAACTAAAAATTGCAATGCTGACGCCTAACAAAGAACCCGCCAAAATATCAGTAGGGAAATGCACTCCCAATATCACTCGCGAACAGCCCACGCAAAAAGCCCACGCATAAAGTGGCATCATTAAGACTGGAAAATAAAAACTGAGCAAAGTAGCCATCATGAAGGCAGCCGAGGTATGCCCTGAGGGGAAACTAAATTGATCAGAAGGAATAATTATACTATGAAAGTTTTCTAATGCAGCCTGTGGGCGATTGCGTTTTAAACCTTTTTTAAGTATCGAGTATAGAGGTCTTTCTATTAGAAAAGCCAATAAAATAGCACGTAAACAAGGACTACCTGCGCCTTCATAGGCATAGAGTAACAAGGCAATCAATACGTAATATAAACCATCACCCGTTTTAGATAGGTAACGACAAAACTCAGACAAAGCTCTGTGTGCTTGTCTGTTAAATACCCAAGTAAAAATAAAGACATCATATTTATGGATGGAAGCGAACAGTTTCATAGGTTACTCCTAAGCTTAACAGGGCGCTGCAATGACCGCGACAATCTCTTTTACAACTAGCGTTTTCGTCAGTCTTTTACACAGCTTTTTCAATGTAAAGGTTAAATCTGTACTATGACAATTCCGTGAACGTTAGTTTAAGGTTATGTGACAAGCTTATAAATCATGACGATTAAACTAATCAATATTTAGGTATACATCTGAATTGCTAAGCCTTAAGTGAACTTAAATAACTAAGCTCTGCTGTTGATAGAGCGTTATGCAACGCTGAAATAATGCTCTTTGAACACTGCCAAACGCTAGCCGCATATTCATGAGCTTTACGTTGACCTTGCTGAGCGCTCTTGAAAGCATATTAAGTCTTTTTTAAAGCTTCATGAGCCCTATAGAAGTCTTGCTTAGCCCTTAGCAAGCACCGAAAAGGCTCTTCAGGCCTTGCTAAGGGCTAAGCAAGCCTTGCCGAGCATTATTGTAGCTTCGCTGAGGACTCCTCGATGAAAACAAAGGCTTTGCCGAACTTGCTGAGCACTCAGCAAGCATAGAAGAACGCTCTATTAGCTCTGAATAGTGCTTAGCTAACGTCCCTGAGCGCTCGGCAAAGCTTGAATACCGCTCATCAATCAACACAAAAGTTTAAAGAATGTTATGAGGACAATTTCTAATACGATTCCTAGACTATCTTATTTTAGCAGTGGCACATTTCAAAGCCTGTAATTTTGTCGCTACCTTGTAACAGTGTTGTGTTATAAAGCACAAATTAATATGTTTTAATCCCTAACCGCACAACCCTATGACGCTTTCTGTTCCCCGCTCTTCTTATTACGCTATGTTTACAACAAAAAAACAGCTCAAGCCCTTTAACTGGCAGCCTTATTTAAAAATAATTTTGTTATTTATCAGTTGTTTAACACTAACAGCACATGCCGAAAACTATCCTAATTTAAACAATGATGAGGATTTTTCGCTGATGGGCGCACTAGCGAACCGTGATTGGCATAATATTGAAGATGAACGCTGGAATCTCTATACCCAAGGGACTTATATCACTAATTATCATCCCTCTTTCCCTGCAGCTTATACTAATCTAAATGACACGCCCAACTCATTATCGCCGAATGCAGAACTAGGCTTTTCGGCAACAGTCACCTTTTACGCTGGCGTTAAAGCATGGAAAGGTGCTGAGTTTTATTATGCACCAGAGATGGTTTCAGAACTGCCCTTTTCAGGACTCAAAGGCATCGGTGGTAGCATTCCAAATTTTGAATTGCAAAAAAATGGCACTCAAAGCGCTAACTGGTACACATCGAGAGCTATTTATCGACAAACATTTTCATTGGGTGGCACTGAAAGCGCTGTTAATTCAGGCCCTATGCAATTAGCGGGCACAGCCTCTAGTCGACGCTTTGTTTTTACTGCAGGTGCGTTTAGTATCCTTGATATCTTTGATAAAAATACCTATGCCGGTGATTTACGTAGGCAATTCTCTAATATGGCTTTTTTAACCCATGCCGCCTATGATTTTGGTGCCGATGCCCGTGGCTATACCACTGGTTTTGCCGGTGAGTTATATTTTGATAACTGGGCTCTTCGCTTTGCCAGGATTGCCGGCCCCTATGATCCGAATGAGATGTCTAGGAATCTTAATTTATGGAATCATTACGGTGATCAAATAGAACTTGAACACAAGCATGAACTTTATGGTTTAGCGGGTGCGGTTAAAGTTTTAGGTTATAGAAACGAGGTACGATCTGGAAGCTTCAGTGATGCAATCAACGCTTTTCAAGCTGACCCAAGCGGAAAAAATGCGACGACTTGTACGACCTTTAATTACGAGAACCCCAATGCAAGCGCACCGGATCTTTGTTGGGCAAGAAAATCCAATATCAAAATGGGTATTGGTATCAATATAGAACAGAGCATTACCGACGACATCGGCACTTTTTTTAGAGGGATGTATTCTGACGGTAAAACCGAAGTTTACTCTTATACTTCAACGGATAGGTCACTGTCCTTCGGTGGCATTATGAAAGGCACACGCTGGGGACGAGCAAAAGATTCTATCGGCTTGGGTTATGCTGTCAGTTGGCTTTCACAAGAACATGTGAAGTTTCTAAGTATGGGCGGTATAGATGGATTTATTGGGGATGGCGCTATCAATTACAGCCCTGAACAGGTCGTTGACATTTATTACCAATGGCATGCGTTACCTTCAACGTGGATTACATTCGATTATCAACATTTGGCTAATCCCGCATTTAATGCCGATCGTGGCCCAGTCGAACTTTTTAATGGCCGCGTGCATTTTGAGTTTTAGTAATATACATGTAGGTCGGGTTAGCGATAGCGTAACCCGACAGGATGCGCGGGAAATGCTTGGCTTACGCTATCGCTACGCCAAGCAACAAAACTCGTGAGTTTTGACTCCATTGCAAAGGCTTGTAGGCGTAGATACTCTGTTCAAAGTCAAAGGTATTTACGTTCATTTTTCACTATACGGCCGAGACCGGAATTTTATAGAAACGCGTATTATCGAAAGGTTCGTCATTTTTCAACATACCGTGAATAGCGTGAATTAATTTTCTCATGATTGCACAGACAGCCTGTAACGGTTTTTTGCCATTAGCCACAAGATGTTGGAAATAAGCCCTTACATGGGGGTCGTGTTGTTTGGCACTTAAAGCTGGCATATAAAGAGCTGCACGAATGTTTCGATTGCCAGCTTTAGATATGCGCGACTTCTTATGAACGCTTTTGCCAGAGTCAAACGCTTTGGGGTCTAGCCCTGCAAACTTAACCCATTCTCGATGAGTAAGATCAGGTGGCAATAATAACAACTCGCCCATAAGCGAAATAGCACTGGTTTCGGCAATACCTTTGATGCTGATCAATAACGTCAGTGACCGTTCGAGCTTAGGGTGTTTGCCGATCAAAAGTAGCGCCTCTGTTGTTAAGCGATCGATACGTTTTTGTAATTGAGTAATCGCTAATTTGGCATCACGCAAGACCGCTTTGGGTGTTTCTTGAGTCGCGGTTAGCGCATGTAGATGATTTTTAGCAGCCGCTTTCTGAGTGGTTAAGGCCGTAATTCGGCGAGAAAAACAGCGTACAGCAATAGTCTCATCGCTAGGCCGAGTCCAAGCAACGAAGTCCATGCGGGCCGCGTATTCAGCCAACGTGTTAGCATCAACTGCATCTGTTTTGCTGTTCTTCATTAATACTTTGGCAAAGTTATGAGACGACTTTGGATTAATGACCATAACCAATACGCCGGCATCATGCAGAGCGACAGCTAAATCGAAATGATAAACGCCCGTGGCCTCCATACAGACGATGACGCCTGGTAGCTTAACCAGTTTCATCACTAAACGAGCGCGATCAGCCCGTGTATTGGTGAATGTTTGGGGATTGAATAGTTTGCCATTTTTACGAATAACCATAACCAGCTCCTCTGCACCAACATCAATACCGGCTTGATGGATAGAATTAACTTGTACGTCATTTGTTTTAAGTTGGATATTCATCATATTATTTTGTTAATAAAGGATAAAGAAAGTAGACTATTTACTGGTTCCCGACCCTGCACATGCACCTACCTTCCTTGCGTATACAGGCTCTAAGCCTCGGATACTCCACGGTATGGGTGAATAGGGCGGGGGCCAATCTACGCAACAGGCTCTGATTATATTAATAACCAGTCCTAAGGTCGGGACGGCCTCCCAATAAACGGTTAAAGCTTACTTGATCTTTTAGTAATTTATTAATTTTGATCATACAAGGTCGGGTTAGCGATAGCGTAACCCGACATTTCAAATCCATAAGTCGGGTTACGGCTAACGCCTAACCCGACCTACGCGACTTTGATATAATATCTGACGTTACGCAGTATCGTAGTTTTTACTCTCGTTTGCCGCGCCGAGGAGCGCAGGAAGCAGCGGCAATCGAGCCGCCTTTTCTTTGGATACTTTCTAAAGGCTGCGCAAAAGAAAGTATCTCGCCTTCGGGTGAGAATACCCGATTTAAAAAAACCGTCGCGACAGCGACTTCATTATTTTTTTAAACCGCTGAATGGCTGCGACTGCGTAATATTAAATATTAATTACACTCTTGGCATCAAACTTAATTTTTCAACAACCTTATCGCCAAACTCAGCGGTAGAAATCATGGTTACACCGGTGCCAGGTTTTGAAAGATCAGCCGTAGAATAGCCATCCGCAAACACACCTTGCATCGCTGCCCAGACATTTTTAGCTTCTGCTCCCATATCAAAACTGTTTTCTAACATCATCGCAACTGAGCCGATCATAGAATACGGATTAGCAATGTTTTTTCCGGCGATATCAGGTGCAGAGCCATGTGATGGCTCATAATAAGCTTTATCATCACCCAAACACGCAGAAGGCATCAAACCTAAAGAACCTAAAATACCGCCACCTTGATCACTCAATATGTCGCCAAACATGTTTTCCATAACCATGACATCAAATTGAGTCGGTCTTAGGCATAAATTAGTTGCGGCAGAATCCACTAATTGATGAATAACTTCAACATCAGGATACTCAACAGCCACTTCATCAAGAATTTCATTCCAGAGTACGCTAGATTTTAAAACGTTACTCTTATGAATGTTATGCAGAATTTTCTTACGTTTTTGAGCTAGCTTAAAGGCTTGATGCAAAATACGACGTATTTGTAACTCGTCATATTCCAAAGTTTCTTTAACATAACGTAAACCTTGCTCATTAATGCCCGACTCTTTGTTACCGAAATACAGACCGCCCACCAATTCACGCACCATAATAATATCAATGCCTTCGCCGATAATTTCTGCTTTAAGCGGTGAAAAATGCGCGATAGCTTTAGGCAAAAATACTGGACGAAAGTTTGCATAGGTATTGTAACGACGTCGTAGCGGTAATAAAGCACCACGTTCTGGCTGCTTATCAATAGGAATCTTTTTAGATTCTTCATGACTTAAACCAATTGTACCTTTAAGGATAGCATCGGCTTGGTCACAAATATCGATAGTCGCTTGTGGGAAGGCATCGCCACATTCAAAATAAGCACAAGCACCAAAAGCTGCAGGCATTAATTCAAAAGTAACGTCATTGCGCTGCTCAATTAATTTAAGAACCTTGATGGCTTCTTTGGTAATTTCTGGGCCAATGCCGTCACCGGCTAACACTGCAATTTTGTAATTTTTCATGTTTGTCTTAGAAGTTTGTAGATGATTCACATAGTGAAGCGTTATAAAGCTAGCTATTTTACTTTATAACGACTCAGCCTAAAATAAAAAGTCATGTTTTTTTAATTGTTGTTACGTAGCCATTCAGCGGTTTATAAAAAAAAATGAGGTCGCTATCGCGACGGTTTTTTTAATCGGGTATTCGCACCCGAGGGCGAGATACTTTCTTTTGCGCAGCCAAAAGAAAGTATCCAAAGAAAAGGCGGCTCGATTGCCGCTGCTTCCTGCGGTGCTCGGCGCGGCAAACGAGATCAAAGAACTCCGTTACTACGTATCGTCAGAATTTAGAATTTAGAATGTAGGTCGGGTTAGTGATAGCGTAACCCGACAAAGTCACCTACTACGGAAATTAAACTGTAGGGGCGACAAATTCGCCACGTATCACAGGTCGAATGTACTGGGCGAATGAATTCGCCCCTACAAGATTACAATTACCTTAGCGTTATCAGCGTAGTAGGTCGGGTTAGCGCTAGCGTAACCCGACAAAGACACCTACTACGGAAATTAAACTGTAGGAGCGACAAATTCGCCACGTATCACAAGACGAATGTACAGGGCGAATGAATTCGCCCCTACAAGATTACAATCACCTTGGCGTTATCAGCGTAGTAGGTCGGGTTAGCGCTAGCGTAACCCGACAAAGACACCTACTACGGAAATCATACTGTAGGGGCGACAAATTCGCCACGTATCACAAGACGAATGTACAGGGCGAATGAATTCGCCCCTACAAGATTACAATTACCTTGGCGTTATCAGCGTAGTAGGTCGGGTTAGCGATAGCGTAACCCGACACATCACGACAAAAT
>QVQD01000021.1 GCA_003584875.1 Methylococcales bacterium | reverse complement strand
AGGTCGGGTTAGCTGTAGGCCGGAATAAGACTTTACGAGCGTAAGCGAGCAAAGCGTTTCCGGCATGGGCCGCTCTCCTGTGCCAGAAACGCCACCCCGCGCTGCGCTTGGCGGGTCTTATTTCAGCCTACAAATGCTTACTTGATGGCGGTGTCAAAAAGCAAACAAAAAAACCTATTCACATGTAGCCATAAAGGATCAGCAATGCCCATAAAATACCTACTGCTTTCAATACTAGCCTTCTTTTTTATCGCACTTTTACAGGTGGATATTTTTGAGGTTGCCTTTGCTAAACTGGGTTTAACGCCTCAACAGTCCTTATTTTTATTGATAGGGTCATTACTAGGCAGTGCTATTAATTTGCCCTTATTGCAATTGCAAAAAATAGAACAAGTCGATTCTGTTAAATGGGTGATACAAAAAATTATTTGGGGTATTACTCGTATAAAGCTCAACAATACAATCGTGGTTGCTGTTAATGTGGGAGGCTGCTTAATTCCTTTAGGCTTAAGCCTTTATTTCATGTCCTTGCAAGTTATCGATCCAATCAAAATTGTCACAGGTGTCTTGGCTATTACGGTATTAAGTGTTCAGTCGAGTCAATTAATTCCTGGTTTTGGCGTGGCTATGCCTATCTTTTTGGCGCCTTTAAGCGCAGCTTTTTTTGCTTTAGTCATTGATCCTCAACACGCCGCGCAATTAGCTTATATCAGTGGCGTGTTGGGTGTGTTAATAGGCGCTGATTTACTGCGTATTAAAACCATTGCTCAGTTAGGAACATCAGTTGCTGTAATCGGAGGGGCGGGAACCTTCGACGGTATTTTTTTAACCGGTCTTATTGCCGCTTTATTAGCGTAATTAGTAATGCATCACTTTATGGCTATTTATAAATCATCGTGTCATAAGCTCTTTTATGATTAGCATTTTCAGCTTGGCAGTTAGGGCAAATATGCTGCCCCTCTGGATTAGAAAGCCAGCCATTTCTCATAGCGTAATCAACATCTACCTCTTGCCATGAGCGTCCGTCAGATAATCGTCGTCCTGTGAGCGTGTTATCTTGGATGCCACGACGAAATTCTAGAGATTTTATTCTTCGTAAATTGCATTGATCGCAAGAAATAATAGTACGTAAAGTCATGAGATATTAGCCGTGTGGTGGGTGCTGAATAGTTCAGATATTTTTGTAAGCTTCAACATGTTTGATGTTAGGTGTCTTAATATCTGCATAGGGCTAGATAGTGACATAAACATTAGCTGATTTAAATGCGTAAAAATACCTATCTTATTTTTCAGCTTATTTATTTTGTTAGTAGTTCTACGGATTGACCGACTTAGGCTTAGCCTAATACACTCAGCCTCCAAGCCTATCGGCTAATTGATAGGCTTGCTAGGTCACTTATTCTAAATCTCAAGTCGACTCTTGGAGCATTCATTGCCGCTAATGGTGCGCTTAGGTCGGTTAGTGGAGTGCTGAACTACAAGATTTATCACAGCATATACGGGAATGAGGTATTTCAATACAAGGTTTAGAGTTAGATATACAGGAATAAAGGTAGGCAGCCTAGGAATCAGTATTCGCCAAACAGGAATGAGCCAGTTCTATATAGGGTTCAGGGTTCGTCATACGGGAATAGAGTGTTCTTCAGCCTGTATCAGTTAACGCTACATAATAGCAGTAGCTTTTAGTAACCCTGGTAAAGGTTACTTAGTCTGCTGCATCACTATTTATTGACCTAATTTAAGGAATTTATGATGTCTGATTTTATCCCAACTGCCGATAATGATCTTTTGGTCTGGTCCGATCATTTTTTAGCTCAAATGAGTACCGATACAGAAATTGCTGCCACTGATTTAGCGGCATTGACAGCCGCCAGTGCAGATTTTCACACTAAGATTGCTCATCTCAATGACGCTAATGCTCTAGCTAGACAAGCGACTATTGACAAAAATGCAAGCCGTAATAATGCAGAAAGCTTAATTCGGGCAGAGGTTCGTAGAATTAAAGCAAGGTCTACTTATAGCGAAGGTCTGGGTGCTCAACTAAATATTATAGGCACAAAAGATAATCATGATCTCAGTGCCACTAAACCTGAATTAAGTGGAAATGACTTAGCTGATGGAGTGGTTGCTTTAAATTTCAGTAAATATAACAGTGATGGCGTGAATATTTATAGTATGCGAGGTGCTGATGTCGATTGGCAGTTGTTGCATCGAGCCAGTATTTCACCTTTTATGGATGTGCGGCCCTTATTGCAATTAGGTATGCCAGAATTACGTCGATATAGTGCTGTTTATGTCTTAAAAGATAAAGAGATTGGTAGTTTTAGCAATGAAGTTGTTGTCAACTGTACGCCTTAGTGCCTTCTTAAAAACTAGCATTCCCACGCAAGATAAGATCGTAGGGGCGTATTGCATACGCCCTTATAAAATAAGCTCTATAACATTGGACTTTGAATGTTGGGCGTATGCAATACGCCCCTACGGTGTTTTTTATCGATTCCACGCCGATAAGAAATTCGTGTAGATTCCTATGCCCATAGCTACATAATTGCTACGCCAATGTTTCAATATTTCAAATATTGTTGTATAGTTGATCTATGGATAAACTACACGCTACAAAAATATTTGAATCCCTTGCTTCCGGCATTCGCTTAGATGTGTTTCGCTTGTTGGTTAAACATGCACCTACGGGTCTAGTCGCTGGTGAGATTGCTAGCCTTTTGGAATTACCACCCAACAATCTATCTTTTCATCTCAAAGCGATGACTCATGCAGGTTTAATCAATGTCACCCAAGAAGGACGCTATCAACGTTATCGCGCTCAACTAACCTTGATGCAAGCGCTTATTGATTATTTAACTGCAGAATGTTGCTCGGCTGATCCTGAGTCATGCTTTGAACCGAACAAGGCGTCGTCTTGCTGCGATGCTGCCTGATTTCTTTCAATATAATGAGTGAACCATTATGAATGTATTATTTCTTTGCACGGGTAATTCTTGCCGCTCTCTGATTGGCGAAGCCACTTTCAATCATCTTGCGCCAGAGGGCTTGCATGCTATTAGTGCAGGTAGCAAACCTCTAGGTCGACTAAATGCCGGAGCCTTGGCGCTGCTTGAGCGAGAGGGTATTTCTACTGAGGGCTATTTCAGTAAATCTTGGAATGATCTTCCCGTGACGCCTGATATCGTTCTGAGTGTTTGCGGTAATGCCGCTAATGAAACTTGTCCTGTTTATTTAAGTCACGTTATGGGTAGCCATTGGGGTGTAGAAGATCCCGCTCACGCAGAGGGGACTGAAGAGGAAGTTAAAGCCGCTTTTATGACAGCATATAAAATACTTCGCCATCGTATTGAGCAGTTTTTGGCACTGCCACTCACTGAATTAAAAAATGATCCTGTTAGGCTTAAGGCAGAATTAGATCGTATTGGTACACTCATTCCTTAGAAACTTATGCCACCGATACAGGGTGGAACAGTTTATCTTAAACATTAACTTTTTTAAGTGCAGACAAAAGGCGAAAGGTTAAGGGCGAAGGGTTATGCCTTGCAATTGCTAGGCTTAATTTTCGCCCAGAGTCTTTCGTCTGCTCCTGTACTGCCACGATTTAATTTGGTAGCCGAAACTTATGAATTTAGAAAATACCCCAAAAACCCACTTAGCTTTTCTCGATCGTTATCTAACGCTATGGATTTTTATCGCCATGGCTGTGGGCGTTAGTCTCGGCTATGCTTTTCCTGTTGAAGTGAGTGACTTAAATACTAAGGTTTCGCTGGGCACGACCAATATTCCCATTGCTATCGGTTTAGTTTTAATGATGTACCCACCTTTAGCTAAAGTGCATTACGAGGAACTGGGTGCAGTATTTCGTAATGGTAAGATCTTAGGTGTGTCTTTAGTGCAGAACTGGTTAATTGGGCCGGTGTTAATGTTCGCTTTGGCGATTATTTTTCTGCGTGATTATCCTGAATACATGACCGGTTTGATTTTGATTGGCTTAGCTAGATGTATTGCTATGGTGATCGTCTGGAATGAATTAGCGCAGGGCGATAATGAATATGCCGCTGGCTTAGTCGCTTTTAATAGTGTGTTTCAAGTCTTGTTTTACAGTGTTTATGCGTGGTTGTTTATTACCTTACTGCCACCTCTGTTAGGGTTAGAAGGTCACATAGTCGCTATCAGTATCGTTGATATTGCCCAAAGCGTATTTATCTATTTAGGTATTCCTTTTATGGCGGGATTCTTGACGCGCTTTATGCTTATTCGTGCTAAAGGTAAAGACTGGTATCAGCAGGTTTTCATCCCTAAAATTAGTCCGTTAACGTTGATTGCTTTATTGTTTACCATAGTGGTGATGTTTTCTTTAAAAGGCCAATTGATCGTGCAATTGCCGCTGGACGTAGTGCGTATCGCCATACCGATGTTGATTTATTTTGTAATCATGTTTTTGCTCAGTTTCGCGATGGGTAAAGCCGTGGGTGCAGATTATGGTAAGACTACTACCTTAGCCTTTACAGCAGCCAGTAATAATTTTGAATTAGCTATTGCCGTAGCCATTGCAGTATTTGGTATCGATAGTGGTGCTGCGTTCGCGGCGGTCATAGGACCCTTGATCGAAGTGCCGGTAATGATAGCCTTGGTTAATGTGGCATTTTTCTTTCGTAAGCATTTTTTTGCAGCCAAGGTCTGATTTCTTAGCGCATTGCTTAAATAATGTCGGCAAGTGTATTGTGTGTTGCGCATCTCCGATGCATAACATCCTCATTAAGATTTAATTTTGATAGAATATTGTATGCTTGGTTTAAAATACCAAACATTTCTAACATCATCCTAGCTAAGACCTTATGAGCTCATCCAAAAACAAACTAGTCAGTATCACACCGAAAGCGAATGAAAAGAAAGTCTTATCGGCACAGCAAAAACAATTTAATACCCTAACTAAGAAAATTGATTTACAAAAGCAGCGCCTAATTGAATGGCAGGAAACGGTGCCCTTGTGTCGAAAAAAAGTGATTGAAGTCTATGAGCCTTTGCAAGAGACTTTTAATGCGCATAAGGTTGAGTGGGTGTATTTATTGGATCAACATTATGATTTGTCTCTGTTTAAAAAAACCGATAAAGTTAAAATTAGGCATCTGATTTGTGAAGTATCTGAAAGCTTAATTACAGATTATCAAATGGATGAATTAAAGCCGCTGTTTAATAAATATAGCGAGGAAGATTTCGATAGCTTTAATGAAGGCAGGGAGTCTTTCATGTCTGAAATGATGAAAGACTTTGCTAAAGATATGTTTGATGTGGATTTAGGTGATGATATCGATATGAGTTCACCGGAAATGTTTCAAGCACATTTACATGAAAAGATTCTGGAGCGAGAAGAGGCTAAGGCTCAGCATCGAGCGGGAACAGCTCGCAAAAAGACTAAAAAGCAATTAGAAAAGGAAGCAAGGCTGCAAGAAGAAGAGGATATGGCCAGTAAATCAGTGCGAGAGGTTTATCGTAAGTTAGTTGCAGTATTGCACCCTGATCGCGAGCCGGATCCAGAAGAACAAAAACGCAAAACCGAGTTGATGCAGCGCGTTAATATAGCTTATGGGAAAAAAGATTTATTGTTGTTATTGGCTCTGCAGTTAGAAATAGAACAGATTGATCCTGCACAATTAAGCCTTATTGCCGACAGTCGGCTTAAATATTTTAATAAGATTTTAAAGGAACAGTTGGCTGAATTAGAACAAGAGTCGAGTCAAATTGAAGAAATGTTTAAGCTTGATTTGAATCTACCTCCTTTTCAACGCTTAACGCCTAAGCAATTGATGAGTACTCTGGCTAGAGATATTAAAGATTTAGAGATAGATATTTCGGTTATCAAACGTGAACTTAAGCTCTATAAAAATCCTATTAGCTTTAAAGCCTGGCTAAAAACCTATCAGATTCCGAGAATCGAAGATTCGTACTATCAGGATACACTGCCTTTTGATTTTATGTGATGGCGGTAAGGGCGTATTGCATACGCCCTATTAAATTACTTAGTTCAAATGTGGCGAATCTGTCGCACCTACAAACCTTAATACTTCACTTAAGTTGACACACCACGATTATGTCGGGTTACGCTATCGCTAACCCGACCTACATTTTTGATTTTATGTGAACAGTGAAATTATGGCCGTAGGGGCGTATTGCATACGCCCTATTAAATTACTTAGTTCAAATGTGGCGAATCTGTCGCCCTACAAACCTTAATACTTCAATGAAGGTGACACAGCTTGTGTAGGTCGGGTTAGGCGCTAGCCGTAACCCGACACACCACGATTATGTCGGGTTACGCTATCGCTAACCCGACCTACATCTTTGATTTTATGTGAGCAGTGAAGTATGGCGGTAGGGGCGTATTGCATACGCCCTTATAATCATCTTGATTGACTCAGCCTAAATCAGCACTACGTTCACCGCTACTAATACGCCCGCCTTCGAGCATATCAATCACATAAATTTTGCCATCCCCATGATTGCCGCTATGCGCGGCTTTCATGAGAGTATCAAAAATAATCTCCACTAAAGCATCCGGTGCGAAAATTTCCAGCCGCTTTTTAGGCAGGAAGGGCTTGTAATCCTGAATGTGTTGGGTGCGTTCGCGCCCAAAACCATCGCAATCAATAACCGTCATGCCGGGAAAGCCCGGAATTTCCAATAACGCCATCGTTACATGGCTGAGTTTGTGGGGCTGGATAAAGGCGCGTATTTCTTTCATGGGTTTTCTTTAAGGTTCGTCAGATTCTGAAAAATAGCGATACAGTGCGGGCAACAGCGTCAACGTCAAAAACGTTGAGGTCATCAGTCCGCCGATAATGACTACGGCGAAAGGTTTGGCTGTCTCCGAACCCACGCCGGTCGATAAGGCTGCTGGCAGCAAACCCAGCATGGCCATTGATGCCGTCATGACCACCGGTCTAAGACGGCTGACGGAGCCGTTGACGATGGCATCATGCACCGACTGGCCTTCCTGGTGCAATTTATTCAAATGCGAGACCAGAATCACGCCGTTTTGTACGGCCACACCGAACAGCGCGATAAATCCGACGGCGGCCGAAATGCTCAAGTTAATGCCGGTTACCAATAAAATCAATAAGCCGCCGATCATCGCGAACGGCACGTTCATTACAATCAGCAGCGCATTTTTAACCGACATGAAGGCCCAGAACAACAGCACAAAGATCAATCCCAGACTGATCGGCACGATAATCTCCAAGCGCTTCATCGCCCGTTGCTGGTTTTCGAATTGTCCGCTCCAGACGATATGGTAACCTGGAGGCAAATCGACCTGGGCCGCCACTTTTTTCTGGGCCTCGGCGACAAAGCTGCCCTGATCGCGGTCGATCAGATTACATTTGATCGCGATTCGGCGCATATTATCCTCGCGACTGACCTTGGAAAACCCCTGATTCACCTTGATCGTCGCCAATTGTGACATTGGAATGCGCTGGCCGTCCGGCGTTTGCACCGTCAGGCTTTCCAGACCCGCCACCGAGTTACGGGCGTCGCCTTGGTAGCGCAGAGTGATGTCGAAACGTCGCTCGCCTTCCAGAAATTGCGAAGCCGCCTTGCCGCCCATGCCGATTTCTATCACCTTTTCGACATCGGCCACATTAATGCCGTAACGGGACACCTTGGCGCGGTCTATATCAACGATCACCTGCGCCAAACCTGCCTGCTGCTCGGCGGCAACATCGGTTGCGCCCCGGGTTGAGGCCAGAATATGGGTAATCTGATCCCCCTTCTCTTGCAGGGTTTTCAGATCGCTGCCGAATATTTTAATGGCAATTTCACCCTTGACCCCGGAAATGGCTTCTTCGACGTTATCCTGAATGACCTGCGAAAAGTTGGAAAGTATACCAGGAAAAATCGACAGTTCCTTGTCTATCGCCTGCACCAGCTGATCCTTTTTCTTATAACGCCAGGTATCTTTGGGATTAAGATCGATCAGTATTTCAAGGTTATTGAAGCCCTTGGGATCGGTGCCGTCTTCCGGTCGACCCAGCTGGGTAACCACCATTTTGACTTCGGAAAAGGTTTCCAGTTTATCGCGTACCTTGCGTTCGAACTCTTTGGCGGTCGTCAATGATACCGGGGTCGGCAAGGTGATGGTCAACCAGATATTGCCTTCGTCCAGCTTAGGCATAAATTCGGTGCCTATCAATTTCAGCGACATTAAACTCAGCACTAATACAACGATCACGGTAATAAATACGATGCGGACATGTTTAAGCACCCATTCCAATAAACGCCGGTAATGATGTTGCATGCCATGAACCAGCGGATTATGGCTTTCGGCAAGTCGAGGCCCCAATAAATAAGTCAGCGCCGACGGCACGAAAGTCAGGCTGAACAGCATTGACGCCACAAACGCGAAACTGAGGGTAAACGCCATCGGCGAAAAAATTTTGGCCTCCACCCGCTGAAAGGTGAAAATCGGTAAAAAGGCGCAGATGATGATGGCCTGGGAAAACAAAATAGGCCGTCCCATTTCGGTGGCGGTGGCAAGTAATGATTGCCGCATCGTGCGAATATTGGCATTGCGCTCCAAATCCAGGGTCGCCTGCACCATCACCGCCTCGACCATCACCACGGAAGCATCGACGATGATACCGAAGTCGATGGCGCCCAGTGAAATCAGGTTGGCGGAAATGGCGCCGAAATCGAGTAGAATAAACGCGGTCATCAGCGACATCGGAATGCTGAGTGTCACCAGTAACGCCGGCAGAAAACGGCGCAGGAACACCATCAGGATAATCATGATCAAGGTTGCGCCTTCGAGCATGTTGTGCTCGACCGTATGTACGGTATGGCGCACCAGTTCGGTACGATCATAAATCGGCTTGATTTTGACGCCGGGCGGCAGGCCGAAATCGTTGAGTTCCTGAATTTTTTCTTTGACGCCGGCTACTACCTTGACGGCATCGCGACCTTTAATCATTAGCACAGTGCCTTCGACCACATCGTCGCGCTTATCCATGCCGACGATACCTAAACGCGGCTGCGGGCCGACGCTGACTTCGGCGACGTCCTTGACGCGTATGGGGACGCCATCGTTAGAGTCAACGACGATTTCGCCGATTTCCTCGGCGGACTTTAATAAACCTATGCCTCTGACCACCAGGGCTTCGTCGCCATGTTCGATATAGCCGCCGCCGATATTGGTATTATTGGCGGCAATGGCGTCGAACAACTGTTGAAGATCGAGATGATAATTTTTCAGGCGATCCGGTTTGGCGGCAACCTTGTACTCCTTAATGCCGCCGCCGAAGTTCACCACATCGGCGACACCCTGCATCGTGCGTATCTTCGGCTCAATCACCCAATCTTCCAAGGCGCGTTGTTCGATCAGCGGCAGATACTTGGCGTCGATAACAAAGCGTAAAATTTCACCGATGCCGGTAGACAAAGGGCCGAGTTGAGGGTCGACATCGCTGGGTATGGCGGCGTTGCGCAAACGCTCCAATACCTGTTGCCGGGAAAAATAATCCTCGGCGCTGTCATCGAACGTCAGGGTCACCACCGACAGTCCGAAGATCGACACCGAGCGCATATTGATCAAATGCGGCAAGCCGTTCATCGCCCGCTCCAGCGGTAACGAAATCATCTTTTCCACTTCTTCCGGCGCCTGACCGGGATATTGGGTCACGACCTGCACGAAGACGTTTTGCACGTCGGGAAAAGCCTGCACCGGCAGTTCTTCAAAGGCGATAACGCCGGAGATGGCAATCGCCAGCGTCATGCCGATAACCATCAGCCGCTGCTGCATGCAAAATGCGATAATACGCTCAATCATGTCGGTATTCTCACTGTGGTTTATTGCTGTCGGTTTCGACTTCTTCTTCGGTGCGCAGCATCAGCGCGCCTTCAGTCACCAGTTGCTCGTCAGGTTGCAAGCCTTCAGTTATCACGGCTTTATCTTTCAAGCGCAACCCGATTTTAACCGCACGCTGCTTATAGTGATGATCCTCCAGGGCAACGAACACATAATCGGAATCGCCTTCGGTAAAGACCGCCGTCAGCGGAATCACGATGGCCTGATCGCCGGGGTCGCTGTCTACGGTGATGGTGGCGTACATGCCGGGTAATAAACGACCGTCCGGATTGGGCAGGTCGCA
>QVQD01000039.1 GCA_003584875.1 Methylococcales bacterium | reverse complement strand
CCGTCAACACAACTACATCGAGTACCAACACGGAGGATATTGTCGTCAACAGAAATGCTTGGCTAACAAGCATGGCAATCTAAACAAGTTAAAATTAAATTATCGTTACATTTCCCGCCGTAGGGGCAGGTCGCAACCTGTCACTGAATTACGATCATAACAAGTCAAAAGCTTTTATGTTGACAGTTAAAATTATGAGGCGTACTTTATGCTCTAGTTTACTAGGTCGGGTTAGCGATAGCGTAACCCGACAAAGTAACCCATAAAATGTCGGGTTACGCTATCAATAACACGAACTATATGAAAGCTTAACTTTGGGCAGTCAAGGTCAGGATGGGGTTTAATTAAAGGCAACGAGTATTAGTTGTCTTAATCCATAACTTATTGGCTAAGTTTTCTAATTCAATACAACCATCATCAAAAACTATCTGTTTATAATGTCAATATCTTCTATTTCATCTAACGCAGAGCTAATATTACCTGTTTGGTTAATTAATTATCGGGACAAGATAGCTGAATATAGCTCTGTATTTGGCCTAGGTTCGGCAGAAATTAGCGCAACTTATGCGGATATTGATTACTATGTTTTTTTGTTGCAAGAGTTGCAGCAAAATGAAGATTATAAGCAGCTAATGATCACAGGTAATTGTCATGGTGATTGGATTCATCCCTCGTCTACAGTATTTCCGAATATGCCTCCTGTACCAGCACCTGGTATACAAAATCGTTTGCTTGACCAAATTGCACGTATCAAAGCTAACTCTCATTACACTAAATCTATAGGTCATGAGCTAGGTATTATTTCAATAGCAGGTATTGATTCAATTAACTCAGTCAATCATTTTGTTGGTGTTGGTAATCGAGTTCGTACAGATATCGTAAGTTATGATTATGAAGGGGCTTGGATTGATAGTCATCTTAATGGTGCTGATTGGGCATTCTTTGGGAAATAGCAAGATTGCAATAGAAATATTGAGGTAGATTGCTATTTTCTGCTCGCTGCTTGATTTAGATCAAGTCCAAGTTTGGTTAATAATGCAAGAATAGCTTCACCCACAAAGGGTGGTTTAAATCGATTGTTACTTATCGATTTATTTTTATAATTATAAAGAGGAAAGTATTATGAAAACAGTTAGCCATTTATTATTGTTAGTTATCGCTCTTGTCACTCTTACTGCCTGTGATTCAGGTAAAGGTCCTAGTAAACCAGCTTCTACTCAAGCTAAAACAAGTGTTAATTAAGTCTATTTAATAGTGTTGAATCCTATTAGCTTAACAAGGGACAAAACACTTATGTAGGTCGGGTTAGGCGTTAGCCGTAACCCGACACACCACAAATGAGTCGGGTTACGCTATCGCTTAACCCGATCTACACCTAATAACTTTATTGATATTGCCCCGTGTTAAATTGATAGCCGATATTTTTTGCAATAAAGTGTTGGGTTACATCTATTTGCTACTCAGCTTTACTCTGCCAGACCTTTGAATAGCATCCTAACAAAATTTAATGTAGCTGAAATATTAATAGCCTTTTAATGACTGTGACAAGGTTCTATTATGGCTTGTAATAAATCTAAGTCATTAATTTGGATATCACGCTGATTAACTGAAATAATATTTTCCTTACACAGTGCGGTAAATTGGCGACTAATCGTTTCATTACTCAACCCCAAAAAACTCGCAATCGTCTGTCTTGGCATACTTAAGTTAAAGTGGGTATGCGAATAACCTAATAAACCGTAACGTTTTGATAACATCAACAAAAAAGTTGCTACTTTTATTTTGGCTGAGTTATTACTGAGCAGAAATATTTGTTCATGGTTTGTGCTGATTTCTTTACTTAAAATACGTGTTAATTGATATTGCAAGTTTGGGATTTTTGCGCAGAGTTCATTGAGCCTGGTTAGTGGTAGTTCACAGACTGAGCTGGTTTCAAGTGCGTCTACCGAACAATTAAAGCGTTCATCAAATAAAGCATCTAAGCCTATCAATTCACCGGGCAGATAAAAGCCTAGCGTCTGTTCTACACCTTCGGCATTAATCACAAAGCGTCTAAAAGAACCAGACTTAACAGCAAATAAACCAAGGCATTGCTCGTTTTTGTTAAATAAAATATCACCCAAGTGTAAAGGGCGTTTGTTTTTAATGATGATTTCTAGGGTTTCTATTTCATTTATTTGCAAACCAAACGGTAAGCATAAGTCAGCTAATCGGCAGGTTAAGCAGGAAGTTTTAGGAGGGCAGGGCGTCATTACTAATAAAAATTTCTGGTCATTTGATTGTCGTGAGTTGTCAAAGTATTTTTAGCGTAATTATTGCCAAATGAATTGAGGGTATTTTAGGTTCTAGTTTAGCAGATAAGTCAATTTGACTGCATTGTTATATACATGGCTTTAAAAAAATGACTTTGCACCATTTGTATTAGAGATACGTGACGACATAAATCTGGTAAAGTTGGATTTTGGTGTGTGTACTTTCCGAGACGAATCTTAAAAAATGAAGTTAAGTAATAAATCCCTTAAAAAGTATCGATTTTTAACCTGTGTTTTTGTCACTGTTTTATTCATGGCACATTGTGCACATTGGTTAACTATACCAACACTGCAGCGTATGGATAACATATTCTATGATTTGCGTTTACGAAGTACAGCGGTAAATACTGTTGATCCACGTATCGTTATAGTTGATATAGATGAAAAAAGTTTGGCTCAAGAAGGCCGTTGGCCTTGGCGTAGAGATAAAATAGCTTATCTAGTTGATATGCTGTTTGATTATTATCAGATAAAGTTGTTAGGTTTTGATGTGGTTTTTTCTGAACCTGATACGGGGTCAGGAATTGATTTATTGGAAAAGCTCGCTTCTGGAGCTTTGCATAATGACCCATTGTTTTTGTCTGCCCTAGACTCAATGCGCTCAAAGCTGTCTTATGATGATATCTTAGCTAAAAGCATAGAAAATAGGCCTGTTGTATTAGGTTATTTTACTAGCCACAAACTTGAAAAAATCTCAGAAATAGGCGTGTTGCCAAAGCCATTGTCAACGGATAGTCAGCTATTTAGTAAGCTATTATTTACTGAGCAAAGTTATGTCGCAAATTTACCTAAGCTCCAAGAAAAGTCTAAATATGCTGGGTTTTTTAATAATCCCAGTGTTGATGATGATGGGGTTTATCGAAGAGTGCCTTTGTTAATTAACTACAATCACCAGATTTATGAATCTTTATCGTTGGCTTTATTTAGGGCTTTATTAGAGCAGCCGACAGTAAAGTTTATGACCGGCGAAAATTATGGTCAAAATGAGGCTGATAGTCGCTTAGAGGGCCTTGATATACAGGGCTTTCATATACCCATTGATAAAAAAAGTATTCTTTTGGTGCCGTATCGTGGACGACAAGGTAGTTTTTCGTATATTTCTGCTACTGACATTCTTAATGGTTTGGTAGCCCCTGAGCAATTGAAAGATAAAATTATAATTGTTGGAACAACTGCTGCAGGTTTGTTTGATTCTCGCGCTACGCCAGTACAAAATGTTTATGCTGGTGTGGAAGTTCACGCTAATATTTTGAGTGGATTATTGGATCAAACTATTAAATCTAGGCCTAGCTATATGCTAGCCATAGATTTGATTGAATTGTTATTCATTTGTCTAGTCGCGGTAGCGCTTTTTCCAAGCTTATCTGTACTGTCGTCAGCCCTATTGTTTGCCTGCTTGGTAATAGTTGGCATAGGATTTAATTTTTATAATTGGATTTATTTGAATATAGATGCTTTGTTGGCAACACCGTTAAGCTTATTGACTTTGCTTTTTGGCATACAAATTTTGTTTGGATTCTTTTTAGAAAGCCGAAAGAAAAAACAATTGGGGGGAATGTTTGGTCAATATATTCCACCTGAATTAGTCGCGCAAATGAGTCAATCAGATGAAGAGTTTTCTTTGAAGGGTGAAAGTAGGGAAATGACAGTATTGTTTTCTGATGTTAGAGGTTTTACGACAATATCTGAAGGTATGGATCCACAGGCATTATGTGAATTAATTAACGATATTTTAACGCCAGTCACTAGAGTTATTCATGATAATAAAGGTACCATCGATAAATATATTGGTGATGCCATAATGGCTTTTTGGGGCGCGCCCATGCACAATTCTCAGCATGCTAGTTTTGCAGTTAATGCTGGTTTAGCAATTTTGCAAACTTTGAATGCTATTCAGGGAGCCTTTAAGGCTAAAGGTTGGCCGGAAATTGACATTGGCATTGGTATCAATACGGGCAAAATGAGTGTCGGTAATATGGGCTCTGAATTTCGTATTGCTTATACAGTAATGGGAGATG
Source organism: Methylococcales bacterium (assembly GCA_003584875.1). Taxonomy (GTDB): domain Bacteria; phylum Pseudomonadota; class Gammaproteobacteria; order Methylococcales; family Methylomonadaceae; genus Methylobacter_C. The sequence continues at coordinate 5,863 of QVQD01000039.1, read as the reverse complement.
CTGTTAATTTAGGTGCTAGATTAGAAGGCTTAACTAAGCAGTATGGGGTAAAAATGATCGTTAGTGAATTTACAAGTCAGGCGGCTCCAGAGTTTACTTATCGAGAGCTCGACAAAGTCCGTGTTAAGGGTAAGTTAAGTGCAGTAACTATTTATGAGCCTTTAGGGCTTGCAAAAGACCTTAGCATAGAGCAATCTCAATTGATTGATACCTTAAATGAGGCTTTGCTGAGTTATAGAAAGCAACAATGGGCTGAAGCTCAGCAGATATTTACCTCTTTAGCTAAGGCTTATCCAGAGGATAAACTCTATCCCCTTTATCTTGAGCGTATCGCTTATTATCTTCAGTCGCCTCCTGGAGTCGATTGGGATGGTGCTTTTGTTCATACTAATAAATAAGTTATTCATCGCAAAACATGAACTAATTGAATATAAAGTTAATTATGTTTTGAGTTGCCTTGCCTTGCCTTGCATGTGTCTTTGTTCCTATATTCGTAGCATAGGTTTTATAGTTACTTTCCTTTAGCATTTTTTAAAATGAGAGTTTGTTTTTGGATTAAATTTTAAGTGCTTAAATCTGATCTCTTTTCAATAAAGTCAGCATTAACTTACAGTGTTATGATAATATTGGATTTTTATAATTACGCATCTTTTTATAAAGAAGTTGGGTAGATTGTATTGATATGGTTTTAACCAAAGTGCGACCATAAATCTATCTATTTAATCTTAAGATTATTTCAAATATTCAATAGCATTCATAAATTATGTTAAAAAAAACAAAACTACAATTTGTGTTACATGCTCGGTGCTTTATTAAGCGTCGTGAGATTCTAGTAGCAATATTAGCGGCTCTATCCCCCCTTTGCGTTAGTGCTAACCCGAATGGTGCACAAATTGTTAGTGGGCAGGTCAGTATTAGTTCGGTTGTGCCTGGAGTTACCACAATCATAAATAGCCCTAATGCTATTATTAACTGGCAAAATTTTAGTATTGGTCAGAATGAAGTTACCCGCTATATTCAGCAAAATAGTCAAAGTGCGGTTCTCAATCGTATAACTGGTCAAGATCCAAGTGTGATTTTTGGGCAACTATTATCTAATGGTAAGGTTTTTTTAATTAACCCTAATGGTATTGTCTTTGGTGCTGGATCGACCATTGATACCCAAGGCTTGATTGCATCTAGCCTTAATTTAAGTGATTATGATTTTATAAATGGCAATTATCATTTTATAGCAGGTGATCAGGCTGGAACTATAGCTAATGAGGGTATTATCCGTGCCGGAAAAGACGGCAATATTCTGCTGATTGCTCCTCAAATTCAAAACAACGGTATCATTAAGTCGGAAGGCGGTTCTATTACTTTGGCTGCAGGACACCAATTAACCTTAGCCAGTTTAGATAGTCCAGATATACGTTTTCAAGTTCAGGCGCCTTCTGACAGCGTGCTGAATCTAGGTGAGCTACTAACCTCGGGTGGTGCAGTAAATTTATTTACTAGTGTTATTACGCAAAGTGCCGTAACTGCCGCGGATACCGTTCAAGTGGATCAAAAAGGTAATGTTCAACTTTTGGCGTCTACTACCTCATTGCCGAATACCCCCCCAGTAGCTATGGTTTCCCAAAAACCGAGGGGTATTCCAACACAGAAGGATGCTCCCGCACCGACTGGAAACCCAGCGCCAAATGGAACGCCCGCACCGACTGGAAACCCAGCGCCCAATGGAACGCCCGCACCGACTGGAAACCCAGCGCCAAATGGAACGCCTGCACCGAACGGAACACCGGCGCCAAATGGAACGCCTGCACCGAACGGAACCCCAGCGCCAAATGGAACGCCTGCACCGAACGGAACCCCAGCGCCAAATGGAACGCCTGCACCGAACGGAACCCCAGCGCCCAATGGAACGCCCGCACCGACTGGAAACCCAGCGCCAAATGGAACGCCCGCACCGACTGGAAACCCAGCGCCGAACGGAACGCCTGCACCGAACGGAACACCGGCGCCTAATGGAACGCCTGCACCGAGCGGAACACCGGCGCCTAATGGAAACCCAGCGCCCAATGGAACGCCCGCACCGACTGGAAACCCAGCGCCGAATGGAACGCCTGCACCGACTGGAAACCCAGCGCCGAATGGAACGCCTGCACCGAACGGAACACCGGCGCCGAACGGAACCCCTGCGCCGACTGGAACGCCAGCACCAAATGGAACACCAGCGCCTAACGGAACCCCAGCGCCAAATGGAACACCTGTACCGACAATTAACCCCATTCCTTCAAATAACCCTGCACCCGCTCCAGCACAAAAAACCATAGTTACTAATGTTGTTAATCAAGTGAATTCTGTAGTAGTTGGCACAACTGTTTCTCAGTCTGCTACTTCTGGTATAGCTGGTATGAGCAATAATTTTGGTGCAGTCGGCAGTTCTATTGTGCCCCCGCCGCCACAGCCAATAGTAGCTGCCGCAGCAGCTTCAGGCGGAGGAAATGGAGCTTCTACTGTTAATGCGAACGGCTCTAGCGGATCTTCAGTATCAAATCCTCTAAAGGCCAAAACAAGTAAAGAATGTACCAAATGATTAGAATATTGCTGATGTTTTTTAAGTTGCAAATAAAGCGCAAAGCAATCGAATATTTTAGTTTGTGTATTTTGGTGTTGTTTAGTTTTCCTGTTTTTCCATCGCCGTCTTTAGCGGGTCATATTAGTTTCTCTAAAGGTAGTAATGCTGCACAATTGCCGGGTGGTGCTCCAAGAATTTTAGGTAAGGATGCAGAGATTTTTGAGACGGACAATATTCAAACTACTGAACAAAGCTTCGTGATTGTCGAGTTTATTGATGGAGCCAAAGTAACTGTGCGGCCAGACAGTAATTTTACAGTTGATCATTATGATAATCAGTCTCTTACTAAAACTGCACAATTGGTCTTACATGAGGGGTCGGTTAATGCAAGTACTGGTAATATCGCCAAAGATAAACTTGAAAGTTTTCAAATAAAAACACCCACTACAATTGTAAAGTCAGTCGCTGAAAAGTCTGAGTTTACTATCGGTATTTGTAATCAAGAATGTGAAGACAGAAGTAGGGCAGATGTTGCAAATACAGAAAGAACCGAAAAAAGTATTGTAGCCAGAGTGGTTGAAATTAAAGGCCAGGTGGGTGCTACCAATCATGCTGAAAAAGCCCCCAAAGAAAGGCCTTTATCATTAGGTAAACCTTTATATAATTCTGATTCAATTCACAGTGAGAAAGATAGTTATGCCTTGATGGTATTTCCTGATGGTCAAAAAGTTACGTTGCAAGCTAATAGTGATATGGATATAAGGACTTATAATTATCAGATTAAGGATAAAAAAGACCAGATTGTTTTTGCTTTAACCGCTGGTGGAATGCGAACTTTAACAGGTAGTATTGGAAAAGCCGATCATAATGCTTATGCTCTAGATACACCGGTCGCTACAATTGGTATTCGAGGAACTGGTACAGATACTCAGACAGATGGAAAAAGCACGGTTGTTGCTAATTGGAGTGGTATAGCAACTGTAACCAATCCAACGGCAACTGTGGATGTTCCTACGGGTAGTAGTTGTAGTGCATCAAATCCTAATGAGCCACCAAAAGTCTATGTTACACCCCCAAGTGCTCCAATTATTAATGCGCCTAGGCCTGATACAGATAAAACTGATCCTAAAACGATAGCTGATAATAAACCTGCTACTAAGGGTGAGACGTCTATATCTGTATCTAGTGGCACGGTTAGCGTTAGTGCTAATGCATCTGCATCAGCGACTCCATCTGCATCTGCATCAACATCAACATCAACAGTTTCTACATCTTCTCCTTCGGCTGCACCAGCGCCGGCACCGGCACCTGCTCCTTCGGCTTCACCAGTTCCACCTGCTCCAGCTCCTGCAGTGAGCCCTACTATAGTTCAAGCTGGTGAAACGTTATCTACGAGTGCTTCAGGTCAAGCTATGGCTTCTACAACAACGCCTGTGAGTGGAACACAATATACAATAAGCCCTGACCTCCCGGTACCGACATTACCACAAGCTTCATCACTAATAGGTAATACGGCCGCCAGCACAGCAAATAATGGTTGCTAATGGATTGATATGCAGTATAAGAATTTATTAAATACAAAAAAAATGACTGAACATAAAATAGCTAGATTAGCTCCTTTATACTGTTGCTGCTTGGTTATCGTTAATCTGTGGTTAGCTGTTATTTCGACTAGTGTTGCTGCAGTCCCTTCTGAATTTAAGTTTGCAGTTAAGACTTTTTCTGTGGAGGGATCTTCTCCAATTTCTAATCAGTCAATTAATGACTACTTCAAAGGTTTGGAAAATAAAGCGTATACCCTTAAAGAATTGCAACTAGTAAGTAAAGGCCTTGAGCAACTTATTCAGGAACAAGGTCATACATTTTATAAAGTAATTGTGCCGCCGCAATCCTTGGCTACGGGAAATGTTAAGTTGCAAATTGTTTCTTTTACTTTAGGACAGATTGAGGTGACGGGTAATGAAAATTTCACAAAAGAAAATATTATTGCCAGTTTGCCTGTTTTAAATAAGCAAGATTCTCCAAATACCCAAGATTTATCAATAGCCCTTAAAGTTGCTAATAAGCACCCCTCAAAACAAGTACAAGTTATTTTTAAACCCAGTCAAGAACAAGATAAACTTGATGCACAGGTTGCAGTATCTGAACAAAGGCCTTATCAGGCAACTTTAACGGCAAATAATTATGGAACAGATCGGTCGGGAGCTTATCGGCTAATTGGCGCTCTGCAATACAGTAATTTATGGGGTATGGATCATGTTATTAATGGAAGTTATTCAACCTCACCTGATCATGCAGATTCTGTTCAACAATATGGTGCAAGCTACAGCTTACCTATCTACCGAACAAAGGGCTGGCTTAATATCTATTATGCTAATTCTTCAGTTAATACCGGCACTGTAGCAACTGATTTAACTGTGACGGGTTCTGGTGAAATGTATGGTATTCATTATCAGCAGTATTTGCCGAAATGGGGGCGCTACGAACATAGTTTAGATTTAGGAATCGATAATCGATTCTTTATAAATGACATTCAATTTCAAAGTATTCAAATAGGCGCTAATGTGCGTAGCGCACCTTATAGTGTGCTTTATAGGGGCGATTATTCTTGGCAAAATATCGTTGGTGGTTATTATGCGCAATGGGTGGCTAATACTAATTTTGGTGGTAATAATTCTGAAAGCTACTATCAGGCATCTCGACTTAACGCCAAGCAAGATTGGAATTTGATTCGTTATGGGTCTAATTTTTCAATCAATATCAAAGACTGGGTAGTGCAAGCTAACCTTATAGGTCAGTATAGTCAGGATTCACTTATTGCAGGAGAGCAATTAGGGATTGGAGGTAGTTTCGATGTTCGTGGTTATGCGCAGCGTGAAACAGGTGCCGATAATGGACAGATAATTAAATTCGAAATCTCTACCCCTGCTTGGCAAAAGATGAATATATTCGCTTTTTATGATTATGGACATGGTTATTTACAAAGCACTACTGCATCACAAGTAAAAGATTGGAATTTAAGTGGTACCGGTATTGGGGTTCGCATTCAATGGCGAGATTACTTTATGAGTAATGTAGCATTTGCTTCTGCCTTAGATACGGTTTCAGGAGGAACTACCAAGGCAGGTGATAATCGGATACATGCAAATATAGTCTTTAAATATTAAAGATCAGCTAGTGCTTATAATGGGTTAGGTGTTATCTGGATGCTTGACTGAGGTGCTGCTTACTACTATAGTTCTTTACTCATTATGAGGTTTATTCAATAGTAAGGATGTGGATAGTATATGTTTCTTGATAATA
>QVQD01000143.1 GCA_003584875.1 Methylococcales bacterium | reverse complement strand
AAAGCCCTCAATATCGGTAATTGTTTTTCAGCAAAATATAAAGCCAACTCAGTTAACTCAGCAAGATTTTGTTCTGGCGTTTCTAATACTTCACCGTCTTTAACTATCTTTTCATTATTCGCTATAAGCGCCTCCAAGGTCATTTGTACCCAGTCAGCAGGTTGTTTTTTACCTAAACTTAATGCTAATAAAAATAGCTGCTGAATATGACCAATGGCAAAGCCACCTCCGCTGACTGGGCTAACCAAAAAGTTAATATCATTACGGCTACGTGCTTTATCGAGCAAATAGGTGTTTAGTTTGTCTGTTTGTTTTTTAGCGTTGGCAACCACCGACTCATCTTGCGCTGAGATCAAATAACCTAACCCCGCCATTACCATGATAGCTTCGTTTAATTGATCAAATAAAAGGCCTGAAGGTATTAGCAACTGCTCAATCTGGCCTATAGTCTTAATTTTGTGATCAGCTAATAGATCGAGTATTGGATCATAAATACTATCATGCAAAGTAACCTCACCCATTGTGGAAGTCGTCTTTAGCGACACATCAATGCGAGGTGTTACCAAGAGTATTTTCTGAGCACGTAATGCCTCAGTCTGTTCTATCGAACTGAGTTGCCTAACTCCCTTAACCCAATAATCCTTACGGAACTGTTTGTTAACGCAAAAATCCCTAACTGTTTCACGAAAAAGGCTATCAGGGATGTCATTAAGCAATGCTTGTTGCTCAGAACTCAGGTTAATAGAGTCAATATGATCTAAATAATGCGCTGAACAAGCATAGTTTAGTTTCGCAGGACTTAGCCACTGCACCAGCCTAGTGAATGACATAGGCAACCAATCTCGATTAAAATACTCATGAGCAAGATAGCTACGATCCTGATCTTTAATCTGATTAAAGCGCTCTACAACCTGTGGATTGACTTTAGTATAATGAGGAGTAGTAGCGAACAACTTGCCTACAAAATCTAAGGCACCGTCAATACGAGGTATCATCCCATATCCAGGCGACCCCATGACCTCGCTGTGTTCAGTTAATAAATCTCTAAATGGTAGCATCGCTGCCCAGCCGGGCTGAGTGTTATAGCTAATATAAAGCACACCGCCTACTTTGAGTTTACGGCGAAGGAAATCGACAATAACCGCGCGATTATCATCAGAAATCCAGCTCCAAACACCATGTAAACCAATACTATCAAAGTCTGGCAAATCAGTACGACTACAGAAATCAACAAATGATTCATCAGTCAGTTGTGCATTTGCGCCAGAAACCTTAGCAAGCTCTTGAGCAAAGCTGGCTTGATCTGGATTGAAATCATTTGCATACCAAATACTATCTGAACCAGCAGCGTGCATATTTACACAAACTCCCTGACCATAGCCCAGCTCACAATGATAACCTTGCTCAGGTGGCAGCAATCCAGCATTAAGAAAAGCTAGCTTAATTCTCAAAGGGTTAAGTTCAGTATAATAGCCGTAAGTATAAGCTATATCGACAATGTAGCCAGAGGTCCAGTCAGTCATGAGTTGCATGCATTTACTTAGTTGATTAGGGATTACTATAATTTTAAGTCCCACTGATTTAGAACACTAAAACAGCGTATACAAGAGAATAAAGTTAAGCAAAACTCATGAGTTTTGACTCCTACACATAGTAATATATTGGCTTTACATAAACCCAGCTAAAGCAACCTAAGCTCGCTTTTATCAAGACTAATTAGCTTGTTCTTATAAAGTGTACCGATAGCCTGCTTGAAGGCTTTTTTACTGACACCGAAAGTCGCATAGATCAGTTCAGGCGGACTTTTATCACTCAGAGCCAAGACGCCATTATTATCTTTTAACTTACTTAGAATAGTTTCATTTAATGAGTCGAACTCATTGTAAATGGGCTTATGTAAACTCAGGTCTATCTTATAATCGTCCCTAATTTTTTTAATGTAACCGTCTAAACGCTGGCCTCTTTTTAAGGTCTGAAACAGTTCATTTTGATACAACAAGCCCCAATGAGTATTCTCAATAATGGCTTTAAAACCTAACTCGGTTTGGTCCGTAATCATTAAAGATACTTTTTGACCGACTTTAAAATCAGTATTTTCTTCACTGATAAAACGATCAATTTTAGTAGTGGCTACAATTCTATTTTTATCATCTAAAAAGACTTTAACTAAATAAGATCGACCCACTTCCATTTCATGATGCTGCTCACTAAAAGGTAGCAGTAAATCTTTACGCAGACCCCAATCTAAAAAAGCACCTACATAGTTAAGAGATACGACTTTTAGCCAAGTAATTTCATCAACTTGGGCTAAGGGCACTTGAGTGGTGGCGGCTAAATGACCATCGCCATCGACATAAACAAAAACGTCTAAGGTATCGCCCACCTCGCATTCAGCAGGCAATTGCTTGTCTGTAAGTAAGACTTTTCCTGAGGTACCGCTATCAAGATAAACGCTAGCACCTTGTTGTTTAACGATGGTTAATTTATTGATTTTACCGATAGATAACATTGCAACTCTCAACTGGTGATGACGAAACGCACAGCGTCCAATCTTAAATGGGCGGCTTGAATATTTTCATGAGCTAGCATGGTCATATCTTTAAGTTGCTCAATTTCTTCTTCTTTAATAGTTGGATTCACTTTTTTCAAGCGTATTAGACGTTTGATTTCTACCGCTAATGAAGTCAACATAGCATTGGTGGCTGACTCAATTAAAGCTTGCATATCCCCTTTAGCTTTTTGTTCAGCTTCAGTAATTAATTGAGTAATTAGAGCTCGCTGATTATTTAGAAAATTGACGATCTGATCTTTATCAAAGTTTTTACCCGTTTCTACTAAGCTGCTATGCTCAAAAGCCAGTGTTAAATCGACTTTATGTTGATTAATCAGCACGCGTATCGGAGTGGACGGTAAAAATCGACCAATTTGTAATTCAGCTGGTGCACTACATTCAACGATAAATAAACATTCAAGCAAGAACTGCCCAGCTTTCAATTCGGGATGATGGATTACACTAACTACCGCATTACCGGTTTCGGTTGATAATACCAATTCCATTGCACCCGTCACCATAGGATGCTCCCAAGTCAAAAACTTGAGATCTTCTCTTGCCAGTGCCAACTCCCTATCTACCGTAATGGTCATACCATCTTCAGATAAGCCGGGAATGTTTGAAACCCTAAGTTGATCACTAGGTCGGACTATAAAACAATCTGCCGAATGATATTCGGTATCAACACCAAAACAGTCAAATAAATCGACCATATAAGGCCACAGCGCGCCATCATGTTCATAGTCATTAAGTTGAGCAATTAATTGCTCGGCTAAGTCTTTACGACATGAATTTAACTCTAATAACTGATCGCGACCATGATGAAGTTGCCCCTCAATTTCTGAGCTTAGGGCATGAGTTTTTTCAACAAAGGTAGCCATATCGACTTCATCATTAGCTAAAACAGCACTGAGTTCGACTTGTAATTGATCAGCGACCGCTTGAGCGGCCGAGTTATTACTACGGAAGGCATTGAGGCCTTGGTCATACCATTGATATAAGCGATGCTGCTCGGTATTGAGCAAATAAGGCACATGTATTTGAATGATATGTTTTTGACCTATGCGATCTAAGCGCCCGATACGTTGTTGCAACAAATCTGGATTAGTCGGTAAGTCCCATAAGATTAGATGATGAACAAATTGAAAATTTCTACCTTCACTGCCAATTTCAGAACAAATCAATAATCTAGCGGAACTTTCTTGATCAGCAAAATAAGCGGCTGCACGGTCACGCTCAATAATGCTCATGCCTTCATGAAAAACAGCAGCGGCAATACCGGCACGATTCTTTAAGGTCTCTTCTAAATCAATAGCCGTCTGCGCGTGTTTACAAATAAGCAGGGCTTTTTGACCGCGTAAAGAACTGCCCTCTGTACCTTTTACTTGCTTAGTTAATTTATCAACCAACCAAATATATCTAGGATCAAGTTGCAAGTCAGTATTATTGGCTATTCCCGCTAAAGCATAACCAAAGCGTTCGCGCTCTGGAAAACCTTGGATAGTTTGCCTAGAGTTTCTAAATAATATGCGCCCTGTACCATGATGGTCTAGCAAGATATTAATTAAAGATTGTCGTGCCGCAGCCGATTTTAAAGGGTCACTCAGATTCTTTAACAAATTATCGACATTATCATCTTTAAGTAAACGTGTTAGGTTTTGCTTATCTTGTTCATCTAAGACTTGATCTGCTAGTAATATTTTAGCGGCGTCGGCAACGGGTTCAAACAAGCGTTCTTCTTCAAGAAAAGCAGAAAAACTATAAAATCGATCAGGATCTAGCAATCTTAAACGCGCAAAATGACTTTCTTTACCGAGCTGTTCTGGTGTGGCTGTCAATAAAATCAAGCTGGGTGTACGTAAGCCGAGTTGCTCAACAAACTGATATTCAGGGCTGGCGTTTTGTTCACTCCACTTTAGATGATGAGCCTCATCAACAATAACCATATCCCAACCTGCCAACAAGGCTTGTTGCTGTCTACGCGGATAATTAGAAAAAAACTGTTGGCTACACAGCACTAATTGTTCGCTAGAAAAGGGATTATTATCATCAGCTGAAAGCTCATCATCTTGCAGGCCGTCATCATTAAGCTCTTCAAGGCAACGCTCTTCATCAAAGACACTAAAATGCAGATTAAAGCGTCTTAGCATCTCAACTAACCATTGATGCAAAAGACTTTCAGGCACAATAATCAAGACGCGCTTAGTCAGGCTATTAATCAGCCTATGATGTAGAATCAAACCAGCTTCTATGGTTTTACCTAAACCCACTTCATCGGCCAACATAATACGCGGCGCGGATCGACTGGCCGCTTCATGGGCAATATAAAGTTGATGCGGTATTAAAGATACCCTACCCCCTAACAAGCCTTTAACAGGTGATTGTTGAAGTTGTTGCAAGCGACGTCTGGTTTCATAGCGCAATAAAAACCAAGAGCTAGGATCAAGCTGTCCTGTAAATAAACGATCTTGGGGCTTATTAAATTGAATATGATGATTGAGTTCTATTTCCTCTAGGTGTAACTCTTGGCCTTCTTTGTTTTTACCTACATAAATAATTAAGCCATCGGTTTCAATTAAACGCGTCACCGTGAGCTTATCTTCATCTATCGATTCAATGATGTCGCCTACTGCGAATTTTACGCGTGTTAATGGTGCGTTATCGCTAGCATAAATACGTCGTTCATCACTGGCTAAAAATAAAACCGTGATGCGTTTAAAACTGACTTCGAGAATAAGACCTAAACCAAGCTCTGACTCGGTGTTACTAATCCAACGTTGACCGGGGATAAAATCTGTCATTGATTAACTGCCATTACACTTTAAAAAACGCCTATTATAAGGGTTACAACAAATATATTTTAATTTTGCTGTATTAAACGTAGCAAAAGTTTTTGTAGTTAGCTTTAAGAGCTCCACGCGAGAACGATAACATTGTGGTGAAGATCGTAGGGGCGTATTGCATACGCCCTTATAAAATAAGCTCTATTACATTGGGCATTCGATGTTGGGCTTATGCAATACGCCCCTACGCTGTTTTTTATCGTTTCCACGCCGATAAGAAACTTGTGTAGATACCTATGTTGCTAAAGAGGGGGGACATGAAGAATACTTTCACAGTCTCTCACTCAACCCCACTTTTGTAAGCAGTTTAAAGTATGATCATAAGCACTTATCTAGCCTTATATTGTTGCCAATGCAAGGCTTCCCAGGCTCTTATCAAATCGGTCAACCGCTCTTTATACGGTGTAGCTTGTATGGCTTCTTGATAAGGTTTCCATACTTTTAAATCACTAAAGAAAACTTGTTCAGTACGAAAATCAAACAATGTTCTAACACCATTATGTGCGACATGAGCAATTAAGGTAGGTTGAGTGATACTGCCCACCCATTGAAAAACAGTCTTCTTATCATTATTCCATTGGTTTTTTAATGCTAATGCTGATCTTATAGTGAGTTCTGCAACATCAGTTTGCCCTATGGGTTCATTAACAACAATTGTAGGATCGTTGAGGATAAGAGGAATTTTTGTTTGTATGTCATCAATTGCATGTCCATGTCCTAAAAAACCATCATCAAACAATGATTCACCATGATCTCCAACAATTACTAACGTAACATTATTGAGTAGTTGACGATTTATTAAGGGCTCAAGTATTTTACCGACAGCCCAATCCGCATTAGCCATAGCATTCCAATAAGCAGCACTCAGTCGATCTTTATTTTTTGCATTAATTTCTGATCTAGGAATAAGTTCTGATACTAAGCGCTTAGGCATAGTTGGATATCCATAAGGAAAATGCCCTGCTTGTATATTGATGTAAAAAAACTGTGGCTTAGTCAGGTCAACTTCATTGATTCGCGTGTTAAATTCTTCAACGACTCTGGCTTCACTCAGTCGTAAGCTACCCGACTCCTTACTGGAAAATACGCGATCATCAATAGCAGTTCTCGCATCAAAATATGAAATACCAGCTTGTTTCATACCCGTATCAGTAGAAACCTTACCGAAGGATTCATCTTGTCCTGAGATTATCGACAGTTGATAACCTGCAGCTTGCAAAAATTGAATTAAGGTTATTTTAGGATTATCTTCAACCAAACTTCTGTTAAATAGGGCTTTAATAGAAGGAACAGTATAACCAGCATGACTATAAGCGTAATTGATGGCGGTACCATTCTTTGCGATGCCATTCATAACTGTAGCAACTTGTTGGTCGTTTATTTTTTGCTGAAGTAATTCAGCCCTAGCACTTTCTAAGACAATAAGAATGATATGCTTACCTGATACAGGCGATATCTCAGCAAGGCTATCTTGCTCTAATGGTTGAATAATGGCATCGCCTAAAAAGCCATCTTCATCGACTCCATTACCTGGAATATCAACAGCTCCGGGATAGATATTCGCATCAAAAATAGCTTTGTCTTGTGGATAAGCCAAACTACCAAAGCCGTCAAAATCAATATCAGAGAGACGATCCAAACTCAAACTAATAAGCCGAAAGGACATTTTCTTCTCTAAACCATATCTTAAAAAGGCATCATGAGAAATGTAGCTAGTGAATAAAGGTGTTGCCAGTATCGTTACGATCAGTAATTTTGTATAAGTTTTATGGGCGACACTATTTATAGTAACGTGCTGAATAAAAGATCTTTTAGATAAAAACTTTATAATAAAAAATACAATAACACTCGCAATACACAGTAGACCAATAAACAAGGCAATTTCATTACTGATATATAGCAAGGCTTCTCTTAAGCTCCCACCCGCTAAGTTTTTAATAATCTGTAAATTGATCGTATCATTAAAATAAGATAATAATTTGAATTTGACCAACAGCCAAAGTGCTGCAATAAAAACTACGATAACACTGAAGCTATAATAAATTTTCTGCCCATATTTATTGAGCTTGTCAGCGCCTAGAAACCAGAGACTTGCTAACAAACTGACTAGAGTTAGATCGTACCAAATTGAAATAATAAAGAAACTTAGACGATGCTCGACTGTTTGATAAGAGAAAGGTTGTAAAAACCCCCCACTAAATAAATCATATTTAAAATGTAATAGTATTATTTCAAATACTTGTATAAAAATAAGTACAATGACCACCACAAGCAATCGACGATAGCTTGCAAATATGTCCTGCAGTTTGTTAAAAAACATGAATAATATCCTAGTTTACTACTTAAGTTAGTTACGCAATTAAGCAGGTAAGTCTATAAGCAAAGCTTAATAGAAATTTATTGAATTTATAATGGTGGTGGTGCATAAATTTTGCAGCGCAATGTGTAATGGTGAGCTATAGATGATATCTATCAGCCACTATCTGCTGCTGCAAGTTATAGCTCCAGTAACACAAATACATAAGAGCATCTGTAGATTTAATCAATATTATGAGTTGTAACACTTAGGCCCGCTTGCTGATATTGACGATAACGATTTCTACCTGCAGCCTTAGTGACTTCGCAATTATCTAGTATTTCAAGTATGCGTTTAGTTTTTGATATGTCTTCAGGATATTTTGACGATAAATTGAACAGCAGCGATTGACTCTGTTCAGGTGCGTTAACAGTCCCAATCAAAACAACATTATCAGAATTTGGTGTTAGTCCATTATATATTTCATGGGGAATAAAACTACCTGCCCTGAAAGTCCAGAGCAGGTCATCTAACAGCTGGCTTTGTTCGTTATTGTCAGTGAGTATATAACAGAATTGACCGTTGCGATAAGCTTTCTCAATAAGCTTACAGGCAAACAGATATTTATCTTCTATTAATGCGGATGACAATATATAAAAGCTAACTTCAGCCATAGGCCTTGTTCAGCAAATATTGGATTAATAATGGGACTGGGCGACCTGTTGCGCCTTTATTATTGCCGGTGCGCCATGCAGTACCGGCGATATCAAGATGTGCCCAGTTAAAATTTTCAGCAAAATGAGATAAAAAACAAGCTGCGGTAATCGTACCCGCATCCTTACCACCTATATTAGCTAAATCAGCAAAATTAGATTTAAGTTGCTCTTGATATTCTTCCCATAATGGTAAACGCCATAAGCTATCATTTGCAGTAATACTCGCAGCAATTAAGCTATCGCACAAATCATCATTATTACCTAACAAACCACTAGGAACACGGCCGAGTGCAACCAAACACGCCCCTGTTAAGGTGGCTAAATCGATAACAACATCTGGATTAAAGCGTTCTGCATAAGTTAAAGTGTCACAAAGTAGCAATCGACCTTCTGCGTCGGTATTTAATACTTCAATCGTTTTTCCAGCCATACTAGTGACTATGTCACCTGGCTTATTAGCATCGCCATCAGGCATATTTTCTGATGAAGGAACCAAGCCAATAATGTTTAAAGGTAATTGCATTTGCGCTGCTGCAAGCAAAGTACCTAAAACACTCGCACCACCGCACATGTCATATTTCATTTCATCCATGCCGGGCGCTTGTTTTAATGAAATTCCACCCGCATCAAAAGTAAGACCTTTGCCAATTAACACGATGGGCTTGCTGTTTGCTTCTCCACCTTGATAATTTAAAGTAATTAATTTAGCTGGTTGACGACTACCACGAGATACTGACAAGAAAGCACCCATACCTAGCTTTACCATATCAGCTTCTTCGAGAATACTAACTTCTAATTTAGTGTAGGTTTTAGCTAAGGCTAAAGCTTGATCAGCTAGAAAACTGGGCGTACATATATTACCCGGCAAATCTGCTAAATGCTTAGTCAGGTTAATACCCTCGGCAATCGCTTTTCCTTGTTGTAAGCCAGTCTTTGCAAGTGCTAATTCATTATCAGAACTAGCAATGACCAAATGTTTGATATTGAAGTCAGTTTCTTTATCCGATTTACAAGTCGTGAATTGGTAGACGGTATCGCTAAACACTTCAATGATTTGTCTAGTTTTCCAAGCGCTATCGACATCAATGACGGCACAATCTGCCATAGTACAAACTACGGTACTTATTGTTGTCTTTTTTAAACTGTTAATAGCAGAGACTAAAGCCTTACGATAATTTTTAATCGTTAATGGTTGGTTTTCACCTAAACCTACTAACAAAATTCTATCGATAGTGTTACTGGGGACGGCATTAATTAGAACAGTTTCTCCATTTTTGCCAGCAATATCTGCCCTAGCAATAATCTTAGCCAGTAACTCTTGAGTACTTTCGTTAAGTGTCTTCGCCGATGCGCTAAGTTGCTGATCTTGATAAAGACCTAATATAAGACAATCACATGATAATGTATCTAAGGACGCGGTTTCTAAAGAATAATCCATATCATAACTCGTAATAGTAGCATTAATAAAAACTCATATTGAATGGAAAAATTAATTTACTTTCAAGATAAGCTATTTGATGGCGGGATTATACAACCAATAAAATAGTCATCACGATTTTTTAAAGAATCTAGCCAGTAAAAGCAATGCTTATGAAATAAATTTAAAATAATTTAAATTTAATCTAGTTTATTTTTTTTTCTGCTATATAATACCCAGCTTATCAAAGTTACCGAAGCCTCGGTGGCGAAATTGGTAGACGCAAGGGACTTAAAATCCCTCGTTCGTAAGGACGTGCCGGTTCGACTCCGGCCCGAGGCACCATAAAAAAATAAGGACTTAGGATTTTATCCAAGTCCTTTTTTTATGCCTGAAAGAAAACCACCCCAACTCAACTATTCCAAAATAAATCATTTATCATAAAAATT
>QVQD01000150.1 GCA_003584875.1 Methylococcales bacterium | reverse complement strand
AGCGAGAAAAGCGTTTCCGGCATCGGCAGGCGGGGCTCATGTGCCGGAAACGCCAACCCGCGTTACGCTTGGGTGGTCTTATTCCGACCTACGATGGCTAGGAGGCACTGCCTATATTTCTATGTCCCAAATATATGATAATTATTCTTACCGGCTTGTTTGGCGACATACATGGCTTGATCGGCTTGGCTGATCAAGGTAGCGGCGTCTAGGTCTTGCTGCGATTTGCCTTCATATAAACTGACACCGATACTCGCGGACACTTGTAAGCTTGCACCTTTAATAATGATAGGCGTATTACAAGCCGCTATGAGCTTTTGTATGGGTCTTTGGAATGCTTGAAAGTTATCTTCAAGATTAAGGATAACGATAAACTCATCGCCGCCTAAACGTCCTAAGGTGTCATTTTTACGGATTGCTGTTTGCATATTCTGGCTAATCGCCACCAAAAACGCATCACCTACAGCGTGACCATGGTCATCATTAATGGCTTTAAAACCATCTAAATCAATAAAAGCGACTGCTAAGTTTTGTGGTTTACGGTTATTTTCTAATAGAAACTGCGTCAGCCGATCGGTTAATAATAAACGATTAGGTAGGCCGGTTAAGCTATCGTAATAAGCAAAGCTTTCTAGTAGTTGCTGCTGCTTTTTGGCTTCTGTAATGTCGGTAATGATGGATAAATAGCGCTCAACTTCATTGTGGCTATTTTTAATCACTGAAATGGAATGTAAGCCAGGGCTATTAACGACATTTTTATAGTTATTTAAGATTTCACCGCTCCAAAAACCTGTTTCATGCAAGGTACTCCATAGCGTTGAATAAAACTCATCATTATGAGCACCCGACTTAAAGATACTGGGTTTTTTGCCATAAATTTCATCACGGCTATAGCCGCTCATGACCAAAAAAGCAGCATTGCAACTAATAATGTTATTGACTTTGTCGGTAATAATAATGCCATCACGACTATGGCTGTAGACACTTTCGGTGAGTTTCGATTGAGTGTCATTTTTAGATTTCTCTATCACCAGTCCTGCTAAATTGACCAAGTCTTTAATCGCTACTGCCAGTTTGGCTTCAGGCTTCATGTGGTTTTTCAGATAAACAGCCAAGGTGCCCAATATCTGCCCTGAGCTAGATTTAATGGTTTGCGACCAACAGGCTCGATAAGGCATTCTTTGTGTTAACTCTCTAAAAGCTAGCCAATTAGGATGATTGTGAATATCCTCAATAAATATCGATTCACCACTAAAAGCCGCTGCACCGCAACAACCTACCTCAGGACCAATTGCAAGTCCATCGATGGCTAGGTTATAAAAATCGGGTAAGCTGGGTGCGGCAACAAGATTTAAGTGCTGCTCGTTATCACTCAGCAATAAAATACTACAGGCTATATCAGGCACTATGGATTCTATATCAGTACACAAAACTCGAAGTATGTCCGGCAAGGTTTCGTTATTAGCTAGCATACTTAATACATTATTACGGCGTTGCTCGCGTTGTTCTAAGAGCTTTCTAAGCTTGATTTCTTTATTTAAGTGGATGATCCAGCCGCTAATGATTAGCAATAAAATGATGACAGCTAAGCCTATTAATCTAGTTAGCAAGGCTTTGTTGTAAGCCTGATCATTTTGTAAATTCAAATAATGGCTGACTAAATCGTCAATATGTTGTTGATCAATAGTCAGGCTGGCTTTATAGATAATCGCTGAAAGTTCTGGGAGTTGCTTGTTAATCGCGATAGTACGATCACTGCGAAAATCAGTTTGGCCTGCAACTTTTATATTGCTTAGGTCGTGCTTCTTAAGCAAATAGTTGGTTGCTGCAATATCACCTATATAAGCATCGGCTTGCTGTGCATCTAGGTGTTTTAATGCCGATAACGAATTTTCAACCTCAAGAATTTTAATCGCAGGATAGTCGCGCTTTAGCCATTCTTCAATGGCATAGCCTTTTTCAACAGCAATGACTTTGCCGTTTAATTGTTCTAAGTTGGTAAAAAGTTGTTGCCCTGTATTAAATATGACATTACGTGAACTGATGTAGGGCTTAAGAAAGTTTAAAAACTGTGAGCGCTGTTCGGTGATCAGCACACTGGTCAGCATATCTAATTCACCCTGTTTAATACTGTCGAAAATTTCAACTACATTAGAGCCTTGCTTAATTATTTTAAAATGGACACCAAGTTTTTGTTCGAGTAGTTTTAAATAATCAGCGGCAATGCCAACATATTGTCCTTGCTCATCGACCCAATCATAAGGTTGTTTATTAGGGCTAACACCTACTCGAATAACAGGATGCGCCGCTAACCAGTTTTTTTCAGCGTTGCTTAAATTTAAGTTTTCGAGTGCGGATTGATAGACAAACTTTTTCAGCTTGAGGCTATCAATGGCCGTGCTATAACCGGCTTTAACGTAAGAATCAGCTAATACGGATAGTCGTGCAAGATCGATATAACCTAGTGGAACGGTATTGGGGATTAGTTTTTGAGTTTCTTGGGCTTCAAATTGTAAATGCTCTAAGGGCAATTTACTGTGATAGCGCCGAATAATGAGTTCTATGAGCTGCTGAGGATGGTCTAAAGCATAACGCCAACCTTTTAAACTGGCTCTTAGAAAGCGCTCAACACGCTCGGGATGTTGTTGAAGTTCGTTGTCACTGGTAAATAGAATGTCGCCATAAAAATCAATACCGTAACTTTGAGGCTTAATGATATTGATGGGGATATTGTGCTGCTGAAAATAGTAAGGTTGATCAGTTACATAACCCGCCTGCACATCAACGTCACCTTTAACTAATAATTCATTATTATTGGCCTGTTTAATTAAGCTGAAATCTTGATCGGAAATATTACTAGAGGTCAGTAGCGCTTTTAAGGGGGCTTCATCAACATTCAAGACATCGAGCATGATGCGCTTAGCTTTCATTTCGTAAGCGCTGATAATGCCAGAATCGCGCTTTGTGATGAAAACCAAGGGATTGTGTTGAAATATAGCCGCCATAGCTACAATGGGCTTACCCTGTGCGTAGAAATTCAATAGACCTGAATCGCCAATGCCGTATTCAGATTCACCGTCTAGGACCTGATTAGCCACGCTTTTGTTGAGATCACGTTCAAGTAATTCAACGTCTAAGCCTTCCTCGGCATAATAGCCTTGCTGTATCGCCGCGTAATAACCCGCAAATTGAAACTGATGAAACCATTTAAGTTGTAAGCGCACTTTTTCAAGTGGGGGGTTATCGTTGGGCGTAGAAGGTTCTGCCAGAGCGAGCAGGGGAAAGCTGCTGAGTAAGCTTAGAAATAGAAAAGCAATAAAAAAACGCGGTATAGAAAGCGTTTTCCGGTATGTAGGTGTCACTATAAATTAATCCTTAGTTTAGATCTAAAATGTTAGGTCTTTTAAGGATATTTTAAAGAATAAATTATCCTTGCTTGCTTGCTTGCTTGCTTGCTTGCTTGCTTGCTTGCTTGCTTGAATATTGTAATGGCATAAATATTAACTAATATAGGAATTATTAAACTATCGAATAAAGGCATTATTTGCCTCTTATTTATGAGTTCTGAGTAGGTGAAAGTTGTGTAGCCGTAGGCCTTGTTTAATCTGTCGCCCGTGTTTAACCTGTAGGGGCGACAGATTCGCCCAGTAATCCGATATTCCAAGATACAGGGCGAATCTGTCGCCCCTACAAATGCTTATTTCGGCATAGGCATCTCACCTGTGTCAAAAAAAACACCACGCACTACGTTAGACATATAGGCAATTCCGCATTGCAGCGAATCTAAAAGCTTCTGATACAAACTGATCTAAGGAGTCAAAACTCACGAGTTTTGAGTTAAAACGTAGCAAAGCGACAAAACTCGTGAGTTTTGACTCCGATACAAAGGGAAAGCAGGGTGATTATTAGGAACGCCAAGCCTCTGTTGGGCATGGGTTTCGTCGAGCTAAGCCTCAGCGTTTCTAAAGCATTCACCTATGACGAACATCAATTCTCTGTTAACATTACGTAATTTTTTTATGGGTCGTTATGAATACTAATCCTGTTGATACTGCGCCTTTTGCCGACGTTCTTAATCCTGATTTCCTTTTGGGTAATGTGGGCGGCCCTTTTGTAATTGGTTTGGCGGTAGGTTTCTTCGCTAAAAAAATGTTAAGGATCGCTTTGTTTTGTCTGGGAGCAGGGGTTGTGGCTTTGTTTGTGTTGCAGTATTTTGACTTTAAAGGCGCTCACAATATCAACCTCCAAGAGGTGGGTGATAGTTTTATTGGCTCAGTTAAACATGGCTTCGAGTTATTAAAAGAACGACTATCGATTATGCAAACTGCTAACAAACCGATACAAGGTGGTAGTGCAGTCGCTGGCTTTTTTGTTGGCTTTAAGTTGGGTTAGAGTGTGTTGTAAAAACCTCTACAAATGCACTGCAGAGTGTAGGTCGGGTTAGCGATAGCGTAACCCGACAACCTCAGCTACGAAATGTCGAGTTACCTATCGCTAACCCTACAAAAAAGTTATATAACTTCATAACAAATAATTTCTTACATGAATCCTATTATTGCCAATGACGCAGCTATTTCGCAGGCTGTTGATTTATTAAAAGCCGGTGCTTTGGTGGCCTTTCCTACCGAGACGGTTTACGGTTTGGGAGCTGATGCCTCTAATCCTGATGCTGTTCGTCGTATTTTTGCTGCTAAAGGTCGTCCTGTAGATCATCCCCTGATCGTACATATTCCTACTATAGATAGTCTTGAGGCTTGGGCGCTGTCGGTTCCTGATACGGCAAGACACCTCGCTGCACATTTCTGGCCAGGCCCTTTGGCAATGATTTTAAAGAAAAGACCAGAAGTTTCGCTAGAAGTCACCGGTGGGCAAGATACCGTAGGCTTACGTATGCCTGATCATCCTGTGGCTTTGCAGTTGTTACAGGCTTTTGGTGGCGGAGTTGCGGCGCCGTCGGCTAATCGCTTTTGTCGGATTAGTCCAACGCTTGCGAGCCATGTGCAAGAAGAACTGGGTGATGCGGTTGATATGATCTTGGACGGTGGGGCTTGTCAGGTCGGCGTGGAATCTACCATTATTGATTTAAGTGGCGATCAGCCGATGTTATTAAGGCCAGGCCATATTACTCGCGAGCAAATCGAAGCTGTTTTGCAATGCCAATTATTAGTCACAGCTGAGGCGCAGCAGGCGGATGTCTCAGAGATACGCGCACCCGGCATGATGGCTATACACTACGCACCGACTACTCCCTCGCTTTTATGCAGCACAGCGAGTTTGCCGGCTAGTGTGGCTGAGTTAGTTAAGCAAGGTAAAAAGCTGGGTTTGTTGACTAGTCAAACTGATTGGGTCAATAACGGTGCATTAACTGCGGTTATTGCTATGCCAATAGAGGCCGATGCCTATGCGCAAAACTTGTATAGCTCTTTAAGAGATTTAGATAGGCTAAATTTAGATATAATCTTGGTAGAGCAGCCGCCACAAGCCGAAAAGTGGCGTGCGATCAACGATCGCTTGGCTAAAGCAACGAGTGTTTACTCTAACGTTTTAGGCTGATTTATTTGTGTTATTAGCTGATCAATTATAAAATTGTCGCTCTATAGACTATTACCCATGAGAATCATTATGAACATTAAACAATTATTGATCGCTACAAGTTTGTTAGCGGTATTTGCCTTAACAGGTTGTGAAGCACAAAAACCATTAGCTCAAGAAACGGCTGCACCTGTTGTTGCAGAAGCACCTGCAGCTGAGCCAGTAGTAGCGGCTGAGCCTGCTGTAGAAGCACCTAAGCCTGTACAATGTGATAAACATCACGGCAAAAATGCTAAAGCTTGCGCTAAACACTGCGAACATAAAGGCGCATCAGCAAAAAGCTGCCCTAAACACCATCATCATGGTAAAAAATCTAAAGCTTGTGAGACGCATTGCTCAAAAGAAGCAGCAGCTGCTAAGTCTTAAGTAAGTTTTTTATCGTTTCCGGCACAGGATTGGTCTGGTTGCCGGAAACACTTTACTCGCTAGGCTCTTAAAGTCATCACCGGCCTACACCACATAGTTTCAGTAGGCATAGGTCGGCTTAGCGCTAGCGTAACCTGACATGGTGCTCAACCACAGTTTTCAGTAATTTGTAGGTCGGAATAAGGCTTTTTGAGCGTAAGCAAAAAAAGCGTTTCCGGCACCCGTGTCGATCGAACTGCCGGAAACACTTTACTCGCTAGGCTCTTAAAGTCATCACCGGCCTACAAGTACATCGGCCTTCAACTTAATCGTTCCAGCGTGCACGGGAATGATGTTACATCTTCATTGGTACGCCAATCAGCGATTGGAGCATTACCCAGAGTGCTACTCCAGCAACAATCCACAGAAATATTTTTAGATTTTTTGATAGTATTCCGTTATCTTTGTTTTCTGGATCCGACATGTAATAAACCCCAATAGTTGAATTAAATACATCACTCAAGATTAGGAGTGATGCCAAAGTTTAGCGGAAAAGGTTGAGAAAACAAGTTTGCTTTTGTAGGTCGAGTTAGCTCTAGCGTAACCCGACATTTCGTGTGTTATTTTGTCGGGTTACGCTAGCGCTAACCCGACCTACCATTACAACACCGTCTGCGGACTATATAAATACATCAAGCCCAACAGACTTACGACCACCAATCCGCCTCCAATCCAGCGTTTAAATAATAAATCATTGCGCATAATGGCGTTATGGGCTTTTAAGCCTAATACATGTCCAATGGCGGCTATTGGTAATAGCATCAAGGCGATTTTAAAATGCAAATCAACTGATAACACGATGAAGGTGGTCATTTTGATGCTGACTAGAATAAACCACAGCACAAACAGGGTGTCGCGCAACTGGAAACGACTGACGTGTCTCATATAAACAGCCACCATCAAGGGGGCGCCGCTTAATGAAATCCCCGCTATATAGCCACCTAAAATCAACAAGGCTCTATCCGCCCAAGCATGACGACTTTGTATGCCGCGATTGAATAACCAAGTGAGGCCATAAAACAAGGTCACGGAATAAATAAAGCTATTCAACCATAAGGTCGGCAGATTTAATAAACCAAACACACCGATGATGGCAGGAGGGAAAATATAAATAGAGGAGCGACGTAAATACTGCCAATCTACATTATGCAGGCGGTTGGCGAGTGTTAGACCTGAAAAGAATAATAAATGCACGCTGATGACTGGCAACCACAGCAATGGGTTATTCTGCACGAATAACATCAGCGGTAATCCCAAGGCAGCACCACCAAAACCTAATCCTGTGCGTACAAAGCCCGTCCAGATGAATATAAGCGCAATGGAGAGTAGTTGGTAGGGGGAAAAGTCCAAAAACATGATTTGATGAGCCTGTTTGGTGAGTGGTTAGGGGGGGTAGGGTTTTATTTTATTATAAAAATCCCTCTGTCTCCCTTTTTACAAATGGGGGGGCTGGTCACTGCCAACAATTAAGCTTATGTAGACTGTGTGGTCGCGTTTCCTGCACGCGATCGGTATGGCCGCCGGAAACGCTTTATTCGCTACGCTCTTAAAGTCTTATTCCGGCCTACAGATTTAGACAGCTTCCTGTAAGAAGCGACAATATTTTCTAGGCTAGCTTATCAACTACCAAACTATAGCGATTAAAATAACGTCCGTTATTTTTCTGCTCTTTGCCATGAAAAGTCACTACAACAAAATCGCCCACCTCGGCATTATGTTGTTTCAAACTATGCATCAAATAACGATTTAAAATGATACCGGTAGCCTCGCCCTTATCCTGCTGCACCCATAAAGTTTTCTGTTCATCATAAATTAATCCACTTGAAGCTGAGGCTTGTATGACACCCTCGATTGAACCACCTGCCTTAGGCTCCCAGTAGTTCATTTTTTTAACGTCTTCGTTCTCAGTCATTTTTTTCCTATTTGTTAATGGGGGCAAGGGATAAGGGGCAAGGCTAAAGGCTAAAGGCTAAGCCTAGCAGCTGCGCCTTAAGTTGCAAGCCTGCTAGGCTTGATTTTTTGCCTTGCTCCTTGCACCTTGCACCTTTCACCTTTCGCCTTAACTTAACCATTCCTACCTAAGTTACTTGCAATGTTATTGTAATTGATCAACCCATTTAACATAGCTTTCATAATAAAGTGTTAACTTGTATGCCCTGATTAATTCTGGATTAGCCTATCATGTACAAGACCAGCGTAGCCCATTTAACCTATGATTTTAAAACTTTACGTAATTTGATGGCTAAGGCTACGCCTCCCCGTTCAGGTGATTATTTAGCTGGCGTAGCGGCTGCCAATAATCTTGAACGTGTTGCGGCTCAATGTACACTGGCAGAGGTACCGCTTAAACAATTTCTTAATGAAGCCCTAGTGCCTTATGAACACGATGAAATTACACGTTTAATTATCGATGAACATGATAGCGCAGCTTTTGCACCAATCAGTCATTTAACGGTTGGAGATTTTCGTAACTGGCTGTTATCTGAACAGGCAACAACAGAAGTATTAACAAGTATCTCTCAAGGCTTAACGCCAGAAATGGTGGCGGCTGTCTCTAAAATTATGCGCATCCAAGACTTAATCTTGGTCGCTAAAAAGTGCCGTATCATCACACAGTTCAGAAACACCATTGGCCTAGAAAAGCGGTTATCGACGCGCTTGCAACCCAATCATCCTACCGATAACCCTGCCGGTGTTGCCGCGAGCTTATTGGACGGCTTACTCTATGGTTGTGGGGATGCGGTGATTGGCATTAATCCAGCAACTGACAACCTTGAAGCAACCTCACGTTTACTGCACATGCTTAATGAGGTCATCGAACGCTATCAAATCCCCACACAATCATGTGTGCTGGCGCATGTAACAACCACCCTAAAAGCCATAGCACAAGGTGCGCCGGTGGACTTAGTCTTTCAATCCATAGCCGGCACCCAAAAAGCTAATGACAGTTTTGGCATCAATCTAAATGTATTAAATGAAGCCAGACTCGCTGCCTTAGAACTCGGGCGCGGCACACTGGGCAATAACTGCATGTATTTTGAAACTGGACAAGGCAGTGCGCTGTCGGCCAATGCTCATGAAGGCATGGATCAGCAAACCTGTGAAGTCAGAGCTTATGCGGTCGCTCGCAAATTTAAACCACTGTTGGTTAATACCGTGGTCGGCTTTATAGGCCCAGAATATCTTTACGATGGCAAACAGATCATTCGCGCTGGTTTAGAAGATCATTTCTGCGGCAAATTGCTGGGCTTACCAATGGGCTGCGATGTGTGTTACACCAATCATGCCGAAGCCGATCAAGATGATATGGATAGCTTACTCACCCAACTCGCCGTAGCAGGGAATACCTTCATTATGGGTATACCCGGCGCAGATGATGTAATGCTTAACTATCAATCGACTTCGTTTCATGATGCCCTCTATGTGCGACAAGTATTAGGACTGCGACCCGCACCTGAATTTGACCGCTGGCTACAACAGCATGGTATTTTTAATGCCGAAAATCAGTTACAGCAAAAAACCGAACTGCCGGCTTTATTTAAAACATCGATACAAAAATTAGGGGGATAAGTGATGAGCAACGCTAATGAGGTGACCGTAATCAGCAACTCCTGGGATAATCTTAAACAATTTACGCCTGCACGAATTGCCCTAGGGCGTGCTGGCATTAGTTTACCTACGGCTGCCAGCCTAGACTTTCAATTAGCCCATGCCTTAGCTCGCGATGCGGTCAATATTCCTATTGATTTTTCAGAACTCGAACAAAGCTTAAGCTTGATGGGCTTTGCATCATTAAGCTTAAATACTAAAGCCAACACTCAGCAGGTGTACTTACAGCGCCCTGATCTGGGACGTGAACTAAGCGAAGCTGATTTAGATTATTTACAACACAACACAACCAAAGCCAGTGATGCGGTTATCGTTGTAGCCGATGGCTTATCATCTAAAGCCATACAACATCATGCCCTGCCTTTCTTAAACTTATTACTACCCCAGTTGCATGCTTATGACTTAGCGCCCGTGTGCCTAGTTAAACACGGACGTGTCGCCATAGGCGATACAATTGCCGAACACTATGCCGCCAGATTATGTATCGTATTAATAGGTGAAAGACCCGGCTTAAGCTCACCTGATAGCATGGGACTTTATTTCACCTATCAAGCCAAAGCAAAACTAAGCACCGATGCCGATCGCAATTGTATTTCCAATATTCATGACAATGGTTTGAGTTATGAGCGGGCCTTAACGAAATTAATGTTCTTAATCTCTGAGGCCGAAAAGTTAAAGCTTTCGGGGGTTAATTTAAAAGACGAGACCTCAGATACCTCAACGGATGAT
>QVQD01000168.1 GCA_003584875.1 Methylococcales bacterium | reverse complement strand
TAACCCAACACTTGACTTCAAATGTCGGGTTACGCTATCGCTAACCCGACCTTCAAAGAGGTACTTATTTTTTAGCTTCTGGTGCTGCTTTAGCTTCTGCTGGCTTCTCAGTCGCTGATTTATCTTCTATCACTTCTTCTTTGACGACAACTTGTTCAGCTAACACTTTACCGTTTTTATCTTTAACTTCTTCAACGACTACTTCTTCAGCAACGGGTTGCGCGGCAGGAGCTGCTGGTTTTACCTCATCAGTTAAAGGTACTAATATTTCAACCTTAGCTTGTTTACGTAAGTTCTCTACAAAGGCCTGTACTTTTTTACGTTGTAAATAAGGCATCAACTGCTCTTTAACCGCTTCTAGCGGAGGTGGAGTTTGTGCTCTTGAATCTTCTCTTAAAATAACATGGAAACCAAATTGAGTTTGAACAGGTGTTTTGGTGTATTGACCTTTTTCTAACTTAACCACAGCTTCTGAGAAAGGAGCGACCATTTGACCCGCTGAAAACCAACCTAGATCACCACCGTTTTGAGTTTCTTTACCATCTAAAGAGTTCTTATTTGCTAATTTAGCGAAGTCACCACCTTTATCTAATTCGGCAATAATCTTTTTAGCTTCATCTTCAGTTTTAACTAAAATATGACGCGCTTTATATTCAGTGCCATTTTCACCAGCGACTTTACTGTCATACTCAGCTTTAATTTCAGCATCAGTAACAGGATTAGCTTTAATAAAATCTTGCACATCAGCTTGTGTTAATAAAGTTTTTTTAGCACTCTCAAGTTGAGCTAAAATTTCAGGTGAATTTTCCAAATGCTTTTGCTCAGCATCTTGAACCAATAACTCACGCTGAATGAGTTCTTCAATCAGTTTCTCTTTAGGGAATACTTGGCCATGACTACGTTCAGCAATTTCTTTTTCCAACTTATCTAAAGTAGCTTTGGCAATAAAGTGGCCGTTGACCTCAGCAATCGCATCGGCTTTATTAACAACAGGCTCAGCATTCTTGCTGACAGTACTAACTTTTTGATCACAAGCGGCAATAAATGCAGTACTAGCAATCAGTAAAGGTATAATTTTTCTTTTCATTTATAAATTTCCTGTAGATTCTTCAGAGGGTGAGATTGCATTAATGCCTAAGGCATGAATTTGTTGTTTCATTAAATCGCCTAAAACACCATAAACAAGTTGATGGCGTTGTATCATGGTTTTACCTTCAAAAGCCTCGGCTACAATAGTGACATGATAATGACCGCCACCACTTCTAGCGCCAGCATGTCCTGCATGAGCAGCACTATTATCCAGAATCTCTAATAACTCTGGTTTAAAAGCCTCATTTAAAAGCTGTTTGATTTGTTCAGTTGTCATTTTTAGGAAATACCTTTTTAAAGGGTTTAACAATAACGCTAGCATAAACACCAGCATGGTTATAAGGATCGGCATCAGCCCATTGCTGTGCAGTTTCTAAACTGTCAAATTCGGCCACCACTAAGCTCCCAGTAAAACCAGCAACTCCAGGATCATCACTTTCTATAGCTGGATGGGGACCTGCTAATACTAAACGACCTAAATCTTGTAAGTCTTGCAAACGCTTTACATGATCAGGGCGTGCAGGTAATCGTTTTTCTAAACTATCAGCCACATCGGTACTTATAATTGCAAATAACACGGCTACTCCTTAGTGTCAGGGATATATTTATAAAGCAAGGCCATTTGAACCACCATAAACACCACCATCAATGCGGGAGCCACAAATGTTTTAAAATTCACCCAGTCATCAGTATTGTAGTTATACATCACATAAACATTGATAAAGCCAACGCTAATAAAAAAGCTTGCCCAACTAAAATTTAAGCGCTTCCAAATATTAGCAGGTAACGTTAAATTGCTAGACATCATTCTTTCTATAAAGGTTTTTTCACCTATAAAATGACTACCTAAAAAAGCCAATCCAAACAACCATTCTATAATGGAGAACTTCCATTTTAGATATTGTTCATCATGCAAAAAAATAGTGGCTCCGCCAAACACGATCACCAAACCTAAAGTAATCCATTGCATGGTTTCAACTTTACGGTATTTAAACCAGGCTATAGCAACTTGAATAATGGTAGCACCTATGACTACAGCTGTAGCGACATAGATATCATAAAGTTTATATGCAATAAAAAAGAGCAGGATGGGAATAAATTCTAAAAGCTGTTTCATAATAACTATATTAATTTATTTTAAAATAATCTCTAGCTGTCTAGGTACTATAAATCAGACTGCACAGACTGTTAGTCGACTATTTGCTATTGGCTGGAGTCTAAGAACAGCAGATTAGCACGAATACCCATGCACTGTCTGTCGGTTATTGTTGGCACAAACTAATAAGCAAACACTTAAGCCACTAAGTTAATAAGATAAAGCCAAGAAATCACATTGTAGATTTTTTTAAAAGCAATGTACATGCCTACTCCCTAGTTTCTGTTAGAATGATAGTTATTTTATTAAACAATCTTATGACAAATACCACGCAAACCGAAATAGAAGCCGCCGCTTTCAGACAGTTAATCAAACATCTACAAGATCATCCTGAGATACAAAACATTGATTTGATGAATTTAGCAGACTTTTGCCGTAACTGTCTGGCTAAATGGCTAGCTGCTGCCGCAACTGAACAAGGTGTGACTATGGACTACGAACAAGCCAGAACTCATGTCTATGGTATGCCATATCAAGACTGGAAGAGTCAATATCAACAAGAAGCTAGCCCAGAAGCGCTGGCTCGATTTGATGAGAAACGCTCATAAAATCCACTAATTCATTACTTTCAGTTATCGAAAGCTCCTATTTTAAAAGGCTATATTTGTAGGCCGGAATAAGACTTTTCGAGCGTAAGCGAGCAAAGCGTTTCCGGCATGGGCACTACTCGAGCTGCCGAAAACGCCACCACGCGCTGCGCTAGCATGGTCTTATTCCGACCTACAAAATTTATTACGCCTATTTATCTACAATTCCATAACATAGAGCAAGCTTTATAAGGGCGTATGCAATACGCCCCTACCAGTGATCATAACTGCTTACTCAATAACAAACTCAACCAAATCACCAACAGACAACTTAAGGTATTGGCAACAAATATACTCAACATTAATTTGATATGACTAGCTAAGGTATAACCATTTTCTATCAAAAATAAAATTAGATATAAACCCGATAAGGTGAGATAAGCACCCACTAAGATCACCATAATCGATACACGATATTCTATGGATAGCTCTATTTTTTGTAATATCAGACCAGCGATGAGTCCTATTATAAAAGCACCGATGACGTTAACGATCATCAAGGCATAGGGAATCATGCCCCCACTCCACTGTATCATGCCATCTGAATACATAAATAAAGAACGACCACAGAGCAGACCTATCCAAACTGCAAACAGACAAGCAACTACACTGACAGCTATATTAAGCATCGCTTTGTTCAAACTGCCCTGCTCTAATAAATATAGAGTCTCTAAAGCAAAAGTTGAAAAGGTGGTGAAGGCACCAATAAAGCCGACCAATATGGCCGCTCTATATTCCAGTGCAATAGTCACACGCTGCATAAAAAGCACTTCGGTCAGCAATCCTATTAAAAATGAACCGACAACATTGACCGCCAGGGTTCCATAGGGAAACCCCCGTCCTAACCATTGATAGAGTCCCGAAGACATTAAAAACCGAATAACAGCACCACTAGCGCCGCCAAGTGCAATTGCGATTAATTGATTCATGATTAAAACTTAATAAAGTGCTCTCGATAATAACGAAGCTCTTCTATAGATTCTAAAATATCATCTAAAGCCTGATGGGTAGATTCTTTTTTAAAACCATCTTTAACTGCAGGTGCCCATCTTGCAGCTAATTCTTTGAGCGTTGACACATCGATATTACGATAATGAAAATAGGCTTCTAAGGTCGGCATATAACGATATAAGAAGCGTCGATCTTGACCGATACTATTACCACAAATAGGCGAAGTGTTTGCAGGCACCCAGTCTTTGAGAAAATCTATAGTTAAGCGTTCGGCTTCTGCGGCATTTATCGCTGAGTTTTTTACACGTTCAATCAGACCTGATTGACCATGATGTTTTTGATTCCAATCATCCATTGCCGCCAAAGCTTCATCAGACTGATGTACCGCAATAACAGGCCCTTCAGCCAATATATTCAAGTCTTTATCGGTAATAACGGTTGCGATTTCAATGATTAAATCCGTGTCTGGATCTAGCCCTGTCATTTCAAGATCTATCCAGATTAAGTTTGCAGTATCCTGCGTCATGTATTGATTCCATTGTGTTGTAGGTGGTGGTTAGTGTAGCATTGGCCAATGTGTTCGTCTAACTCTTACAATCTAAAGTATTAAGCCCTATGAATACCTTTACAATTATCTTCTTAATCGCCGTATTTATTTCTTCTTCAGTACAATTTTGGCTAGCTAGACGCCAAGCCAACTATGTTGCGGCACATCGCGCTAACGTGCCGAAGGCCTTTAAGGACAAAGTGCCGTTAGCCGCTCATCAAAAAGCTGCAGATTATTCACAAGCCAAACTTAAGCTAGGCAATTTTGATGGTCTATTAAGCATCGTAGTGTTGTTATCATTCACTCTAGGAGGTGGCATTAATTTGGCCTTTAGCTATTGGCCTACTGTAATTGAATCTCCCTTATGGGCCGGTGTTGCCGCAACCGCCTCGATCTTTCTGTTAATGACCATAATAGAAATACCCACTAGCCTTTATCAAACCTTTGTAATCGAAGAAAAGTTCGGCTTCAACAAAAGCAGCATAGGCCAATTTATTAAAGATCAAGTCTTGCAATTAAGTTTAGGTGCAGCTATCGGCTTGCCTTTCTTAGCGCTAATCTTATGGGTGATGGATAATGTAGGTTCACTTTGGTGGTTATGGGCTTGGGCTATTCTCATGACTTTTTCTTTATTAATGAGCTGGCTATATCCTA
This sequence comes from Methylococcales bacterium, assembly GCA_003584875.1. Classification (GTDB taxonomy): domain Bacteria; phylum Pseudomonadota; class Gammaproteobacteria; order Methylococcales; family Methylomonadaceae; genus Methylobacter_C. The sequence goes on along the minus strand of QVQD01000168.1, from coordinate 5,447 downwards.
CCGTGATTGCCCCTTTATTTAATAAGTTCACGCCTATGGAAGACGGTTCTTTAAAAGAGCGTATTCAAGGCTTATTAACTCGTTGTGGCTTTAACAGCCAGGGCATCTTTATCATGGATGGCTCTAAGCGTTCTGGTCATGGTAATGCTTATTTTACCGGCCTAGGTAATAACAAGCGTATTGTGTTCTTTGATAATTTAGTGGCGTCACTAGACGAAGAAGAACTAGAATCGGTATTAGCGCATGAATTAGGGCATTTTAAATGCAAGCATGTCATTAAAATGCTCTTCGCAACGTCGATCATGAGTTTAATTAGTTTTGCCGTTTTAGGTTGGTTAATTAGCCAAACTTGGTTTTATAATGGCTTAGGCGTTGAACAAGCCTCGAATGCAGCGGCTTTGTTATTGTTTATGTTAGTCTCATCAAGCTTCACTTTTTTTATGCAACCTATCAGTGCTTATTTTCAACGTAAGTTTGAATTTGAAGCCGATGACTTTGCTGCTAATAACTCTAAAGCTACAAAAATGATCAGCGCATTGGTCAAGCTTTATGAAGAAAATGCTAACACCTTAACACCTGACCCTTTATATTCGGCTTTTCATTATAGTCATCCACCCGCCGCTATCCGTATCGCACATTTAGAAACCAAAGCCTAATGGCTGACTTATTGGAAGGACTGGTTATTGCCCATTTGGGTCAAGGTATTGCAGTTGAATATGATGACAAAATAATCTTATGCCAAACCCTACGGAAGCTGGAGACAGTGGCCGTAGGCGATAAGGTATTATGGAGTTTAGCATCACCTGAACAAGGTCGAATTGAAGAAATCTTGCCTAGACGTTCAGTGTTGGCTCGTCCCTCTAGGAACAGTAAAGCACGACCAGTAGCCGCTAATCTGGATACTATTTTTGTGGTGTTTGCTGTAGAGCCACATTGTGATTTTTTGTTAATAGACCAATATCTGGTTATTTGCGAAAACAATAATATCGCAGCCGCTTTAGTTCTGAACAAAACAGATTTACCACAAACGGACATTATCGAAAAAGAATTACAAGACTATGTCAACTTAGGCTATCCCTTATTTAGAGTGAGTGCCAGAACAACAACGGGCGTAGATCAATTAAAAGCCACGTTAAAAGATCAAGTCAGTATATTTGCAGGGCAATCAGGCGTTGGTAAATCTTCATTAACCAATGCCATTATTCCTGACAAAGATTTAAAAACCAATACCGTTTCAGCGACCACTAAACATGGCCGCCATACCACCACAGCCGCTACGCTCTATCATTTACCTGAGAGTGGAGATTTAATAGATAGTCCGGGTGTGGCAATTTTTGGTTTAGTGGGGCTTTCTGAGCAACAACTGGCTTATGGTTATCGCGAATTTCAACCGTTAATGGATCAATGTCGCTTTCATAACTGCAGGCATTTGCTAGATCAAGGTTGTGCAGTAAGATTAGCCGCTGAAAATGGAGAGATTTCTATGACACGCTATCAGAGATTTTTAAAGCTTAGAGAAAAGATGCCTACGTCTTTTGCTTAAATGTCAGTTGTGTGGTCGGGTTAGCGATGGCGTCACCCGACGCACTGCAGTTATGTCGGGTTACGCTATCGCTAACCCGACCTACCACTACAACACCAGACAACTCTGATTAAGCTCTAGCTGCTTTTTGCTATAATATTTACACAACCACCCTTTAACGCTACATTACAATCCATCTGAAGGCTTTATGAAAATATTAGTGACAGGATCTGCTGGCTTTATTGGCTCTTATACAGCGTTGCGACTCTTGCAAAGTGGTCATGAGGTGGTAGGGCTTGATAATATCAACGACTATTATGATGTTAAGCTTAAATATAGCCGTCTTGCAAAAGCGGGCATCGAACAGCAAGAAGTCGCTAACTTTAAGTTTGTACAAAGTAAGCTTTATGCTAATTATCGCTTCATAAAAATGAATCTGGAAGACAATTCAGCCATACAAATGCTCTTTGCTAATGAAAAGTTTGATCGGGTCTGTCATTTAGCGGCGCAAGCAGGCGTTCGCTATTCAATTGAAAACCCTTATACCTATATCCAAAGCAACATTGATGGCTTTTTGAATATCTTAGAAGCTTGTCGCTGGAATAACATTGAACACTTGGTTTATGCCAGTTCCAGTAGCGTCTATGGTTTAAATGGAAAAGTCCCTTACTCTGAGTTAGACCCTGTAGATCACCCTGTTAGTCTTTATGCAGCCACTAAAAAAAGTAACGAATTAATGGCGCATTCTTATAGTCAACTCTTTGGTCTACCCTGTACTGGCTTACGGTTCTTCACTGTTTATGGTCCGTGGGGCAGACCCGATATGTCACCGTTTTTGTTTGCCGATGCCATTTTAAATGATCGATCTATCAACATCTTTAATAATGGCGATATGCTGAGAGACTTTACTTATATTGATGACATCGTTGAAGGTATCGTGCGCTGTATTGATAAAATACCTGTGCCAAATGTGGAGTGGGATGCACAAACCCCAGACCCTAGTTCATCTACCAGCCCTTATCGGATTTACAATATCGGTAATTCATCCCCAGTTAAGCTAATGGATTTTATACAAGCCATTGAATATGCCTGTGACAAAACCGCAGTAAAAAACTATTTACCCATGCAACCCGGCGATGTTTATCAAACCAATGCCGATACCAGCGCCTTACAGCGGGATATGGGCAACAAGCCTCGTACAGTGCTTATTGAAGGTATACAAGCAACGATTGCTTGGTTTAAAGATTATTATCAACTCTAAATGTAGATAGAGTTAGCGATAGAGACTGTGGAAGTATTATGATTTTAGCTTCCCCCTTTGTAAAAGGGCAGAGGTATCTACACAAGTTTCTTATCGGCGTGGAAACGATATAAAAACACCGTAGGGGCGTATTGCATACGCCCAACATCGAAAGTCCAATGTTATAGAGCTTATTTTATAAGGGCGTATGCAATACGCCCCTACGATCTTCACCAAATATTATCGTTCTCGCGTGGGAATGCTCACAATTATTTGTGTAGATACCTATGTTGCCCTGCGCATCGTGTCGGGTTACGCTATCGCTAACCCAACCTGCGCCTACAAACCTTTGTAATGGAGTCAAAACTCACGAGTTTTGTTGCTTGGCGTAGCGATAGCGTAAGCCAAGCATTTCTCGCGCATCCTGTCGGGTTACGCTATCGCTAACCCGACCTAAGCTAATAACTATTTAAGTGTCTAAATACTTCTACAAGTACCTTTACCCTACTATCCCAGGAGTTTTGCTGCGCATAGCTAATAATCTCTGATGATTGCCAATCTTTATCAAAGGCTAAAATTAAAGCCGACAACAAAGCCTCAGCATCACCAAAAGCTACAACCATGCCTAACTCTGGAGCATTAACTACTTCTTTGTTACCACCAACATCAGTAGTAATAACCGGCAGCCCACAGGCCATCGCTTCTAAAAACACATTGGCCCACCCTTCATTTGCAGTCGCTAGAACAAACACATCAGCAGCAGACAAAGGTTGCTTTAATTGATCTGAAGGATAGGCGCCCAAAAACCTCACATGAGGTTCAAGCTTTAGCTCCTTAACCTGCTGCTGCAAAAGGCTTTTTATATTACCTTCAGGACTATCACCGCCCACAATCAAATAAATAAGTTTAGGATAAAGCTTGATCAGTTCAGGCAATAACTCGATGACCCGATGAAAACCTTTACGATCAACCAGTGCACCCACAGAAATCAAAACTTTAGCATCTTGTTCAATATTCAATTCGCACCTAACAATAGATCGATCTAACGGATAAAACTTATCTACTGCTATACCGTTGCCGATCACACGAATTTTGTCACCATCAGCGCCTAAAGATATAACATGCTGTTTAAGTGAATCGGATACAGAAAAAATACGCTTAGCGTTTTTTAGCGCAGATAGCATCCTTTTTTTACGAGCGGGTAATTTAGATAAAGGCACTTCGGTGCCGCGTAAAGTAATTGTAACTGGAACCTTTAACCAATGACCTAACAAGGTCGCGGCATAGCCATCAGGGTAAGCAAAATGAGCATCAATGATATTAAAGTGTTTTCGAAGTTTAAACAGCGTGGGCAAACTACCCAAAGCCATAAATAAGCCATCATACGATTTGAATAATCCTGGAATTGAAAAAAACCTTGGGAAAAAAACGTGTATGCCTTGTTGTTCTTCGTAAAGACTAGGCTGAGGCCTAAAATGAGGCCGCCAATAACGTAGTAAGCTTTGAAATGGAAACCACGGTACGGGTGAAATAACAATAAGTGGTATTTCTTTATTGACACGAAACATCCTCTCCCGAATAAACACACCGGCATTAGGCCGTATTTGACTAGGAAAAAGTGAGGAAAATACCAACAACTTAGGCTTATTCATGGTCTATTCCTAATTTTATAATACTGATTATAGGGTTATATGATGAAAGATTAATTCTCTATAATAATTCCTCTATACCTAAGTGTTGGCATATTTGAGCTATTGAATAAGTAGAATCTAGGTCTTCTTCTTTCGATTTGGTAAAGCGTGTATTGTTGGCATCGGCATGCCCCGCCATACTAACATTAACGTGCTTAGCGTTGCCGCCATGATGACGATGCCAATGCATAATGCCAAAACCATGATCACCAGCAAGACCCTTGGGTAAATAGCTATTTTTGTAGTTCGGATGAAACTGAAAATTTCGCCACCATCCACAACCATGATCAAACTGACTTCGACTAGCTGATTTTGTTGTACAGCCTATAACTTCAAAAAAACGCCGAGACTGCTTAATTTCCCAAAAGCGCAATAAACTTGCTCTAGTTTTATAAGCTGCAATTTTTCCATCCTCTAAATTTTCAAACAATTGAGCACAATATTGCATATCTTTAAAACTTAATAACAAATCCGAATGCCAAAAAGCTAAGCGATCTGTATATAAGAATACCCATTCAAGAGGAAAGTGCATGTACATGTGGGGATATTCAAAGGACTCATTAAAATCCACGTAAACAGAACCCTCCAAAATGGTCGGATGCTTGATGTTAGCATCATTGCCTACTATTGGTGTCCAGCCTACAGAGAGCACGAGCTTTTGTTGCATGATTGACCATTTATCATTAACGCACCAACACAACCAGGGTTTCTCAATGCCTTTAAGTGCAAGTTTCCATTGAGCCGCTGCTACTTCAATCTTAATGATATCTTCACTATCAAAAAGACTCCAATTGCCGACACCTGCGGTTTTTTCTTTAGTTCGATTAAGAGTCATTACATACCTTATAGGCTAATTGATAGTAGCGTAGGATGGGGGAGCGTTAGCGAAAAACATCATGGGATATACGCTAAATGGGCTTCACTTTGTTCTACCCACCCTACCCTTACTGATGTAGGCCGGAATAAGACTTTACAAGCGTAAGCGAGTAAAGCG
>QVQD01000066.1 GCA_003584875.1 Methylococcales bacterium | reverse complement strand
TCAGCAAGATCTGACTAGCGCTCAGTTGCGTTTGCAGAGCACTATTCAAGGATTGCCTAACATTCTATTATTGTAAAAAAAGACTATAACTACATTAAATGATGATAACTTTCAGGTTAATTCGCCAACTGTTAAGAATTGACTTAGAAAATATGCCACCTTGCTAGGTGACGGCTACTTTATAACCTTAAGAATACTAAAGATCAAACTTTATCTCATAAATACTAGGTATTTATGAGTGTTCAAATCCTTAGCCAGCATTCTAGCTATGATCATCAGATTAAGCGCTAATATTATTAAGGCAGCTAGCGCAATGATTATATAAAGTGCTTTAGCTCTGAGTGGCTTTTCCGGCATAGGTACCATGCCCATGCCGGAAACGCTCTGCTCGCTTACGCTCGCAAAGTCTTATTCCGGCCTACAGCCGCCTACAGCCACATCATTTCCCAGTAATCCGAGCTCCATGATACTGGGCGAATTTTTCGCCCCTACAGATGAAACGCTTTTTCCTATCCTTAACGGTGGGCAGTAGCAATTCCCTAGTTATTTTGCTCATCACGAGTCTATATCCGTATTACTACTAATTGTAGGAGTGATTGTATTCAATTATTCTTTGAACCGTCGTAAGCCAATATGCGTTTTTTGGCTTATGTGATTTGTAGTCAAATTGGCAATCATTGAATGAGTCGCTGTAAACTATTCGTTTTTTAAGCTTTTATAGGAATAGCCATTGGGCTATATCAAAATATGAAGATAAAAACGATTAAGCGCTTTGCTCGTATGATTAGCTTGGTGTTGTTGGCGGGATCATTGTCAGGCTGTATGTATTGGGTTAGAGCCTATCAAACTTATCTACAAATGGATGAGTTTGATCGTTATTTTTCGGTCGTAAGTGCTGATGATTTCACCTTGCAATTTAAAAAACCTATTTTATATAGCAAAGATTTTGTGTCTTTATCTCGATTATATGCCAGTGACGATAGCGTTACTCCAGACGGTCGACGTTGGCGATATTGGTTTCGTAAAATTGATGCCAATAATAATTTGATAGTGCCTGAAATTAGCTTTTATTCAGATTTGAATTTTAATCACGAAGGTAAGCTAACTGCTTGGTCATTTTCATCGTTATTTTTAAAGATTGCACCACCTAAGTTTCTTGAGGTTTCTTTACGCTCAATTGGTGGTGCTGAGATTGATAAAGAAAAACAGCAGTTACGTGCTAACAGTGAGCTCCTAACTAAGATTTCTGATCAGTTACCTAAAAAAGCCTCGGTGATTGCTCAATTAGGAGAGCCTTTGGATATTACTGATGAGGGTGAAATGGAGGTGTATCGCTATCATTTTCTACTCGACACTCACCATATAGAGCAAGGCTATGAAGACAGAGCGCTTAATGAAATTAAAATCCGCTTTGATAAAAAGACTACTGAATTAATAGGTATGAGTGGTCGATTTGCTGGATTGAAAGTCTCTATAGATTATAGAAACTTCCTTAATGCACCCAATAAAGAGTTGTAGTGTGTTCACGATTATGGGTTTTTTATAAAAACTAAGCCCTAACTAAACAATAATTGTGACCACTGTGAATTTAATAAATTTCTATATTTAGAATTAATAATGGAAGGTGGTTATGATAAAAGTATTACTGGCTGATGATCATGAATTAGTCCGAACTGGCATTGAAGCATTACTAAATGCTTGCGATGATATCACTGTAGTGGGTGTGGCTAAATCGGGCGAAGAAGCTGTTGAAAAAGTATCGACTTTCTTGGTTGATGTCGTTTTGATGGATATTAATATGCCCGGCATGGGAGGTGTTGAAGCTTGTCGTCAAATCTTACATAACAATGCCGATTCAAAAATTATCATTATCTCTACTGATAATCATAGCCACATTCCACCGCAATTATTTAAGCTGGGTGTATCTGGTTTTATTTCAAAAGATTCGCCCGTTGCCGAGATGATCAAGGCTATTCGTAAAGTAGTCGCGGGAGATCATTATTTAAGTTTTGATGCTGTTTATAATTTAGCCTCTCGATGTTTGCCAGAATATTATGAGTCACCGTTTTTAAAGTTATCTCGCAGAGAAGCCGAAGTAGTCACTTTAATTCTGCAAGGTAAATCCATTAAAGAAATGTCTAATATGTTGATATTGAGCGACAAAACCGTGAACACCTATCGATATAGACTCTACGATAAGCTGAAAATAAAAAATGATGTGGAATTAACGCGATTAGCCTATAAAGTCGGATATTTTGAATCGGCCTTAATTTAGTTAATAGAGTCGTTGTAACGCCTTAAAGCTGTTAAAATTTGGCCACTTTTAATTTTATTCTAAAGAGCACCATGACGACTAAACCCACTAAAGACTTAGAAACCTTTGTTAATCCACAACCCGACCGCGATTACACCATACGCATTGATATTCCAGAATTTACTTGTTTGTGCCCAAAAACAGGGCAACCTGATTTTGCGACCATTCAAATTGAATACGTGCCTGGCGCATTGTGTGTAGAACTAAAGGGCCTTAAGCTTTACATGTGGGCCTTTCGTGACCAAGGCGCTTTTCATGAAGCGGTGACTAATGAAATTCTTAATGATATCGTTGCAGCGATTGCACCAAATTTTATGCGTATACGCGCTGAATTTAATGTCCGTGGCGGCATTTACACGACCGTTGTAGTGGAGCATAAAGATAAGCACTGGCAAGCTCCAGAGTTAGTTACTCTGCCTTAAGCTATCTATAGGTCGGGTTACGCTATCGCTAACCCGACCTACTTTACTAACCCGACCTTTACTTACTTTATCGCTTGCCCACCCTGCCGGTCTAGATTACTAATTGATTTATTATGACTTTTAAAGACGCTTTAACGACATTACCGCAGTACATTTTACCCCATCATGCTTTATCTAAAATGATGAGTAAATTAACCCATTGTGAGAATAAGGCTTGGAAAAATCTGTTCATCAAACAGATCATTAGGCATTACGGGGTTAATATGGATGAGGCTAATCAGCCTGACATTAATGCTTATAAAAGTTTTAATGATTTTTTCACCCGCGAATTAAAACCCGGTATTAGACCGTTAACGACAGAACCAAATGCCATTGCTTGCCCTGCCGATGGCGCTGTTAGCCAAGCAGGTGTTATTTCTGAGGGTGAAATATTTCAAGCTAAAGGTAAAAGTTATACTGCGCTTGACTTGTTAGGTGGGTGCGAAGAGCGAGCTAAAGCTTTTAATAATGGTATATATACAACGATTTATCTTTCACCTAAAGATTATCATCGCTTGCACATGCCTTTAACAGGCACCCTGCGAGAAATGGTACATGTACCTGGTCGTTTATTCAGTGTTAACACCGCAACCACTCGTTCTGTGCCTAGATTATTTGCTAGAAATGAGCGTGTCGTTGCTATTTTTGATACCGAAGTCGGCCCTATGGCTTTGATCTTGGTCGGTGCTATTTTCGTATCGAGTATAGAAACCGTATGGCATGGCGTGGTAACACCTCCCAGCATCCAATCCGTGCGAAGCTGGGAATATAAAGAAAATGCCCCGACCTTAAATATCGGTGATGAAATGGGACGCTTCAATATGGGCTCAACTATTATTGTGTTATTTGCAAACAATAAAGTGCAATGGGATAGCGAGTTTGTAGCCGATAAAATCGTTAAGCTTGGAGAAATGATAGGTAAGCGCTTAGATTAGCTTGGGTTAAGAGCGTCATCAATGCCGGAAACGCTTTGCTCGCTTACGCTAGCAAAGCCTTATTCCGGCCTACTTGGCTAATTTGAAACTATTTGTAGGCCGGAATAAGACCAGCCAAGCGCAGCGCGTGGTGGCGTTTCCGGCACAGGAGCAACGCCTATGCCGGAAACGCTTTGCTCGCTTACGCTAGCAAAGTCTTATTCCGGCCTACTTGGCTAATTTGAAACAATATTTGTAGGCCGGAATAAGACCAGCCAAGCGCAGCGCGTGGTGGCGTTTCCGGCACAGGAGCGACACCTATGCCGGAAACGCTTTGCTCGCTTACGCTAGCAAAGCCTTATTCCGGCCTACAGGTTTTTCTGGTAGCTAACCTAATTTTATGCCCTGCATAGCATGAGCATTCAAAAACGCCTGCGTGTTCATGCGCTTTCCTCCAGGCAGTTGTATTTCTAGCAGACGTAAGAGTCCATTTCCAGTGACTACGTCCATGGTTTTATGGGTACAACTGACAGTACCTGGAGTTAATGCTACTAATTGCTGATCGCTAGTTTCTATGACTTCACTACTCCAGATGCGGAGTACTTTATCTTGATATAAAGTTTGTGCGACTGGCCAAGCATTGAGGCCTCTTACTTTTAAGGCGATGTCATGAGCTGATTGCTGCCAATCTATAACGGCTTCGCTTTTGCTTAATTTTTCGGCATAAGTAACTAAGTGCTCATCTTGCACTTCGGCCTGTATTTCCCCAGAGTCTATCTGTGTGAGTACCTTGGCTAAGCCTATTGCACCTAAGGTAGCCAAGGTGTCATGTAGGCTGCTGGCGGTATCATTATTAGTGATGGTGTACTCTTCTTTATGCAACATATCACCGGCATCGAGCTTGTGGACGATTTGCATAATAGTAACGCCGGTTTTAGCATCGCCGGCCATTAAAGATCTTTGAATGGGCGCTGCTCCGCGCCAGCGTGGCAATAATGATCCATGAACATTTATACAGCCTAATTTAGGGGCTTCTAATGCAGCTTGAGTCAAGATCATGCCGTAAGCGACAACCACCATTAAATCGGCATTGAAAGAGATTAACTGCTGCAAATCTTCCTCTGTCTTAAAACTAATTGGTTGAAATACAGGAATAGCATGACTTAAAGCGAGCGCTTTAACGGGGCTAATATGTAATTGTTGACCTCGTCCTGCGGGGCGATCAGGTTGGGTGTAGACGGCACAGATTTCATGCTCGGAATCGAGCAGCGCTTGTAAGCTAGGTACTGCAAAATCAGGAGTACCTGCAAAAATAATCTTCATGTTCAGATTGTATCCAGTTAATGAAATTTCTAAATTGTTCTTAATTCGCCACTATTTGAATGTCGAATACATGACTGAAATTCTAACTGAATTCATATAAACTTCAAATTGTTAAGGCAAAAACATGCCACAGGAATCATTATGACTAAGAAAATATTGTTTGGATTAATGGTTGCTTTGAGCATCAGTTCACAGCTTTACGCTGATGAAATACCTTTAAATCCCAATCATCCTGATCAATACACTGTGGTAAAAAATGATACTTTATGGGGAATTGCGGAGAAGTTTTTAAAGCATCCTTGGCAATGGCCTCTGCTTTGGAAGCTAAATGATAAAATTAAATCGCCCAACCTGATTTATCCAGGTGATACTCTTTATTTAACGATACTCAATGGTGAGCCCAAAATTAGTTTGTTAGAAAAAAAGCTCAACAATCAAGATTTAAGGCAATCAACCTGTATTCTTGAAGACAATGATCTTAATAAAGGGCGATCTGATTTTTCTGTTTCAAAACAAGGAAGGTTAATACCGTGTATTCGTGAAACTTCGCTTAAACAGGCGATTGATTTAATTCCTTATGAGAAGATATCGGTATTTTTAAACAACTCCAAAGTAGTCTCTGAGAATAAACTAACGAATGTTGCTTATGTCGTCGATATTGCCTCAGAACATCTAATTGCTGGCGTTGGTGATAAACTTTACGTTAATGGCTTAACTCAGCCAGAAAATCAAGCTTATAGTATCTATCGTAAGGGTGAGCCTTTTATAAGCCCAGATAGCCCTGATGTATTGGGTTATGATCTACAATATATTGCCAACGTTAGCTTGCAAAATTTTGCTAATCCGTCCACTTTAATCATTACTAAATCGAACAGTGAAGTTCTTCATGGTGACTGGGTTATGCCAAAAACGGATGAAGAGTTTACTTTAAGTTATTTCCCTAAACCGCCACCAATAACTATCAACGCTAATATTATCCGTATTTTTGGGGGTATTTCACAAATAGGCGCTTTAGGTGTGGTTGCAATTGATAAGGGCATTAATGACGGTTTATCTGAAGGACATGTTTTAACGATTGAAGAAAATGGCCGGCGTATTAAAGATCCTTATCAGCTCAATAATCGGGATATGATTAAGCTTCCCGATGAAAAAATTGGTACCTTAATGGTTTTTCGTACTTTTGAACGCGTGAGTTATGCTTTAATAATGAACTCAACTCAAGACATACATTTATTGGATAAGGTTAGGACGCCTTGAATATCGCTACAGACTCAATTTATGAAAAATTAAAATACTGGTTAGTGTTATCTCGTGTACCAGGCGTAGGCACTCGAACCTTTCTTCATTTGCTGGAACAGCATAGTCCTGAGCAGTTATATTCTGAATCAACAGCCGCATTGTCGGCTTTAGGCTTAAAAAGTGCTATCATCCAAGCCATTAAGAATCCAGATTGGACAACTATTGATTATGATATTGAATGGCTAGCTCAAGAAAATAATGGCGTTATCACGTTTAATGACGTTAATTATCCTAGTCAATTAAAAGAAATTTCTGATCCGCCACCGCTATTATTTACACGCGGCAATCCTGAATTACTGGCATTGCCACAAATTGCTATTGTAGGTAGTCGTAATCCTTCATCGGTAGGCATAGAAACAGCATTCAGTTTTGCAAAAGAACTGTCTCAATACGGCTTTGTTATTACCAGTGGTTTGGCTTTAGGTATCGATGGCGCCAGTCATCGTGGCTCATTAGCTGTGCAAGGTTATACTATTGCTGTTGCTGGAACGGGTTTAGATCGGGTTTATCCTGCTCGACATAAAGAGCTGGCGATTGAAATAATTAAAACGGGGCTAATGGTTTCCGAATTTCCACCAGGCACGACTGCGAAATCTAATCACTTTCCTAGACGTAATCGTATTATCAGTGGTTTATGTCAAGGTTTGCTAGTGGTTGAAGCGGCTATACAAAGTGGTTCATTAATTACCGCTAAAATGGCTTTAGATCAAAATCGTGAAGTATTTGCTATACCCGGTTCTATTCATAACCCTTTAGCAAGAGGATGTAATGCATTGATCCGCGAAGGGGCAAAACTTGTTGAAACAACGCAAGATATTCTTGAAGAATTAAATGTTGTTTATCAACAAGATAATGAAATTCAACCTCCTGACATGCAATCAAAACTTGACCTAGAGCAGCAAACATTATTGAATCGTGTCATGTTTAGCCCAACTTCGATTGATTTTTTGGTTGAAAATAGTGATTTATCTATTGAATCTATCTCTTCAATGCTTCTGATTTTAGAGTTGCAAGGTTACCTAGAAGCAATCGCAGGCGGTTGCTATATGAGAATAAAATAAATTAAGCAGTAAGCCTATTATGAAAGAAAATATTTTTGATGTTTTGATGTATTTGTTTGAGAACTATATGGAAGAGGAAATAGAAATGTTTCCAGATAGTGATGTCATTAGAACAGAGTTGCTGGAAGCAGGTTTTGAATCTCGTGAAGTTAATAAAGCCTTTGATTGGCTAGATTCACTCAGCTTGCAACAAGCTGTTAATTCGAGTGTTACCGCTACATTTCGTATTTTCTGCGCTCAGGAAATTGCAAAACTGGATCTTGAATGCCGGAATCTTATTCTTTTTTTAGAGCAAAATGGCATATTAAATTCAGTTAATCGAGAAATTGTAATCGATCGAGCTATGGCTTTAGAAGATGAAGAAATCTCGATGGAAAAACTAAAATGGATAGTGTTAATGATTTTATTAAGTCAACCTGACGAAGAAATTGCTTTTTCTAGAATGGAAGACATTGTTTATAATCTGATACCTACCTATTTACATTGATACATCAGGCGAAAGGCTAAAGACAAAAGCAGGCGAAAGGCTAAAGACTAAAGGCAAAAAATGCACATTTTAACTTTTAGCCTTTCGCCTTTCGCCTTTCACCTTTAGCCCTTTTAATTAAATGAGTAAAAATCTCATCATTGTAGAATCGCCTGCAAAAGCCAAAACTAACCAAATGCAAAAGATTAAAAGCAAAAAAGAATGTACATTTTAGCCTTTAGCCTTTAGCCTTTAGCCTTTAGCCTTTAGCCTTTAACCTTTAACCTTTCCTCTTTAGCCCTTTTAAATAAATGAGTAAAAATCTCGTCATTGTAGAATCGCCCGCAAAAGCCAAAACTATTGAGAAATACTTGGGTAAAGATTTTCAGGTATTAGCCTCTTATGGACATGTCCGCGATCTTATTCCTAAAGAAGGCGCCGTAGATCCCAGCAATGATTTTGCAATGAAATACGAAATCATTGAGCGCAATCAACGTCATGTTCAGGCAATTAGTAAAGCACTCAAGGCCGCAGATAACTTATATCTAGCGACCGACCCTGATAGAGAGGGTGAGGCGATTTCATGGCATCTTTATGAGTTATTAAAAGAAAAGAAAATACTAAAAGATAAGCCCGTCTATCGCGTGGTTTTTCATGAGATTACTAAAAAAGCCGTGACTGAAGCGATTGCTAATCCAGCTCAATTAGCCATTAATTTAATCAATGCTCAACAAGCACGACGCGCCTTAGATTATTTAGTGGGCTTTAAGTTATCGCCTTTATTATGGAAAAAAATTCGTAGAGGCTTATCAGCCGGTCGCGTACAAAGCCCTGCTTTGCGCATGATCGTTGAGCGAGAACTAGAAATAGAAGCCTTTAAAACTCGTGAATATTGGACTATTGATGCCGCACTCACCGCACACGATCAAAATTTTAAAGCCAAACTCACTCAGTTTGATAATGAAAAAATAACACAATTTAGCATTACTGATGAAGCAGTCGCAGAAAAAACTAAACAAGCTTTACTGACTGCTGCAGATGGGCATTTGCTAGTTTCTAAGCTTGAAAAGAAACAACAAAAACGTAATCCAGCACCGCCTTTTATAACCTCTACTCTGCAACAAGAAGCCTCTCGTAAATTAGGTTTTACCACCAAACGTACCATGATAGTTGCTCAGCAACTCTATGAAGGTATTGATATTGGCGGTGAAACAGAGGGTCTGATTACTTATATGCGTACCGATTCGGTTAACTTATCGATAGAAGCGGTTGAAGATGTGCGCGCCTTAATTGCCGAAAAATACGGCGCTGAAAATGTGCCTAAAGAGCCAAGGCTTTTTAAAACCAAATCAAAAAATGCCCAAGAAGCCCATGAGGCGATACGCCCCACTTATCCTAGATACTTACCTAGTCAGATAAAAGATCACTTGAGTGCTGAACAGTACAAACTTTATGATTTAATCTGGAAGCGCACTATAGCCTGCCAAATGATTCATGCAACCCTGAATATGGTTGCAGTTGACTTAAGCTGTGGCGATGGCAAACATGTGTTTAGAGCAACAGGCTCTACCATTGCCATGCCTGGGTTTATGGCGGTTTACTTAGAAGGAAAAGATGACAGCAAGGAAAGCGACGATAAGGAAAGCTTTTTACCGCCCTTAGAAGAAGGTCGCCCAATTCCTCTTATTGACATTATTGCCGGCCAACACTTTACTGATCCCCCACCCCGTTATGGTGAGGCTAGTTTAGTTAAAGCTTTAGAAGAACATGGCATAGGTAGACCATCTACTTATGCGTCTATCATCTCGACTTTGCAAAATCGGGAATATGTTACTTTAGACAACAAACGCTTTTACCCTACCGATGTAGGCAGAATCGTTAATAAGTTTCTAACCGACCACTTTACCAAATATGTGGATTATGATTTTACGGCTAATTTGGAAGATGATTTAGATGCGGTGTCTCGTGGCGAAAAGGATTGGATTCCTTTAATGCATGAATTCTGGCAACCTTTCAATGACATGATTCAAGAAAAGGATGCTAGCGTACAACGTAAAGATGTGACTCAGGAAGCACTGGATGAGAAATGCCCTGAATGTCAAAGCCCCTTATCGATTCGTTTGGGACGTAATGGTCGATTTATAGGTTGTACTCATTATCCTGAGTGTTCCTATACTCGAAATTTAAATGATGATGGCAATGCGACTGAAGAATCAGAAACCGTTGAGGGTCGAGTCTGCCCAGAATGTGAAGCACCTTTAGTCTTTAAAATGGGCCGCTATGGTAAATTTATTGGTTGCAGTGCTTATCCAAAATGTCGCCATATAGAGCCACTAGAAAAACCCGCCGATACTGGTGTTGAATGTCCCGAGTGCAAAAAAGGCGTCATTTTAAAACGTAAGTCTCGCAATGGAAAAATATTTTACTCGTGTTCGGTTTATCCAAAATGTAAGTATGCACTTTGGAATGCACCAGTCAAAGAAGCTTGTCCAGATTGCCATTGGCCCATTTTGACCGTCAAAGAAACTAAAAGACGCGGTGTCGAAAAAGTTTGTCCTCAAAAAGATTGCGGCTACGCGACACCCTACGAAGGTGATCCTTTGGATATTTTGGGCCCTAAAGAAACGGTTGACTAACGCCTTTGTGGGCAGTTAATCAAATCAATATTCATTGAGTAGAGGGTTTCGCGATAGTAAACCGCCACACACACGCAATATTGAAAACAATCGAATAAAAGAAGCATTTAGGTAGAGGTTAGTTTATCGCTGCGTTTATGGTGGATTGCTAACGCGAATCAACCCTACAGCATTGATCGGCCATACGGCCGTACGGTCGCACATTACGATCAGCCCCTAGATTACGATCGATATGTTTTACAGGAGCTTGCGT
>QVQD01000144.1 GCA_003584875.1 Methylococcales bacterium | reverse complement strand
CATATCCCAATGTAGAATGTAATCGCTGACTATTATAGAAATTAATTATATAGTCGTTGATATTACGCATCGCTTCTTCATGATTTGCATAGTCTTGTCGCCATACCCGTTCCATTTTTAAATTAAGAAAGAATCGCTCCATCACGGCATTATCCTAACATTTACCTTTCCGACTCATACTTTGTTGCATCCTCAATTATGCCTAAGTGCTCTCGATATTCTTTGCTGGCATATTGACTGCCCCGATCATAATGATGCAATAACCCCGGGTCGGGTTTTCGTCTCCAAAACGCCATTTGCAAAGCATGTATGCACAGTGATGTACGCATATGATCATTAATAGACCAGCCATCGACTTGTCGTGAAAATAAATCGCAACATACAGCCAGTCTTCAAGTG
Source organism: Methylococcales bacterium (assembly GCA_003584875.1). GTDB lineage: Bacteria > Pseudomonadota > Gammaproteobacteria > Methylococcales > Methylomonadaceae > Methylobacter_C. The sequence continues at coordinate 10,338 of QVQD01000144.1, read as the reverse complement.
TTCAACCGTAAGAAATATATGTTGTTCAGACCTTATTCGGCAGCGCAACATCAAACTGCATGTTTAGTGTATAAGGAGCAATAGCTTCATTATGATTGCTGTCGGTCGATATACTTTGATCCGTTTTGGAATAACGCGGCTTCAGGGCTAATTTCATCATCAATTGCCTGGCTTTAAAGCGATCTACCTAAATATCTTCATCTATGAACGCTTCAGATAAGCGCCGAGAGCCATAAATTTTTTTTATTATCTTGAAATAATTGAAGCGCCTTAACTTGTAGTTGTTTTTAATGAAATTTATTATCAGTACAAATGTGGGCTTAGCCCATGCATAAAAGGCGCTACTGCTAACTTCCATGATCTTACATAGCGTAATCACAGGGAATGTCTTCCGTTACTCTCTAATGTATTGATTTTTTTTGAGCTCTTTCGCAAAGAAGGCAGTGGCCTTTTTTAATATTTCGAGCTTCATTCGCAACTCATTAATTTCTTTACGTCATCGAATAAGCTCGTTTTACTCCAGTAGATTAAATACTTTTTTCTTGCTTGTATTTGCTGCGAAAGGGCTACTTCAGCCCTTGCCCATCGAACTATGGCACTTGACGAAACACCTTAGTTATCGGTAGCTTGGCGATGGGTATACTCTTTTTTATTAACTAATCTTTCTGCTGATTGTTTAAACTCAAACGTGAAATCTGGTTTTTTCTGTTTATATTTATTGCTAATAATCACCTCTGATAACATTATAAAACTGTCTCTAGAGGTGTCCTGTTAAATTAGACCATTTCAGGCAGCTGTTACCTTCGACATTGGGATATGCTTGCTCAATAACTACGAAGCCAATAGGGCTATGAAACAACCTATCTCTGAGCCTTAAAACTTGACTACTACAAATGAACCTTGATTAAATGGGTGACGATGTCTATAATTCACGACCTATTACGTTTGGAGAGTAGTTTGGCGAGTAGAAAAGTTTCTACCGTCAGTAAGATTTTAAGTTATCAGCTTTTAATCATACTGATAATAACAGCTGGATTAGCAGGTTATGGGGGCATGAACTACGCTATTTCTAGTGTATTAGGTGGTGTCGCTGCATTTATACCAAATCTATATTTTGCTTTACGTATTCAAAAAGCTTCCGGATTACCAGTACGTAGAATATTGAATTCATTCTATGCTGGTGAGTCGGGTAAGCTAATACTGACTGCATTGCTTTTCATGTTGATATTTAAAGTACCAAACGTAACAATATTACCGCTGTTAGTAGGTTATATAGCAGCTTTATCAGTTTTCTGGTTTGCGCTCTTGTTGCGCTAACATTATCAAATAGAGAGGAACGATGGCTACAGAAGCTCATGCCGCTGAAGGTGTAACTGGTTATATTATTCACCATTTAACTCCGCTACATGTGGGTGAAGGTTTCTGGACTTTGCATCTGGATACTTTGTTTTTTTCAGCTGTTTTAGGCGGCTTGTTTGTATGGTTTTTTAAGACAGCCGCAGAAAAAGCGACTTCTGGTGTTCCAGGGATAGTACAAAATTTTGCTGAAATGATGATTGAGTTTGTTGATACTCAAGTCAAAGATAGTTTTCATGGCGAAAGTAAATTAATTGCACCTTTAGCATTGACCATCTTTTGTTGGGTGTTTATGTGGAACTTTATGGATTTGTTCCCAGTAGATATATTGCCACTTATCGGTTCTATAATGGGGATTGATTATTTGCGCGTAGTACCAAGTACTGATTTGAATGCAACCTTTGCAATGTCAATTTCTGTATTTTGTTTAATCATATTTTATAGCATTAAGATAAAAGGACCATGGGGGTTCGCGAAAGAGTTGATGTTCCAACCTTTTGGTCCTTGGTTATTACCCTTTAACTTATTGTTAAAATTAGTCGAAGAAATTGCTAAGCCAATTTCATTGGCATTACGTTTATTTGGAAACCTGTACGCAGGTGAGTTGATTTTTATATTAATTGCCTTGTTACCGTGGTATTTGCAGCCGGTATTAAGTTTTCCTTGGGCAATTTTTCACATTTTAATTATTACGCTACAAGCTTTCATATTTATGGTATTAACGATTGTTTACTTAAGTATGGCGCACGAGCATCATTAATTATTGTTGGACCGTTTTTTATTACTTTATTAACCGTTTGGAGGTTTCATGGAAATTGCAAAATTAATTGCTGACGTACAAGGCTTGACTGCTATCGCAGTTGGCTTAATTTTAGGTATGGGCGCATTAGGAACAGCTATAGGCTTTGGTCTATTGGGTGGTAAGTTTTTAGAAGGTGCAGCACGTCAACCTGAATTAGTGCCTATGTTACAAGTAAAAATGTTTGTTGTTGCAGGTCTATTGGATGCGGTAACAATGATTGGCGTTGGTCTGGCATTGTTCTTTACTTTCGCAAATCCATTCCTGTCTGCGGTTACAGCTGCGGCTGCAGGTTAATTGCACTCGCGTGTTTAATAGTAACAAGAGGAACGCATCGTGAGTATCAATGCTACTCTGATTGGGCAAATGATAACCTTTGCACTTCTGGTATGGTTTACCATGAAGTACATTTGGCCGCCTTTATTTGACTCTTTAGAAGAACGTAAAAAGAAAATTGCCGATGGTTTGGCTGCTGCTGAAAAAGGTCACGAAGAAATTCTGTTGGCTGAAAAGAAAGCCAAAGGTGTAATAAAAGAAGCTAAGGAACAATCTTCTGAGATTGTTAATCTAGCTCAAAAACGTGCGAATGATTTGATTGAAGAATCAAAAGATACTGCCAAACAGGAAGGCGAACGTCTTCTATTGGCTGCAAAAGCACAAATTGAGCAGGAAATACAGCAGGCAAAAGAAGGTTTGCGTCAAGAAGTTGCTGAATTAGCGTTGAGTGCTGCAGAACAAATTCTGGGTGCAGAGATTGATAAGGCTAAGCATCAAGACATTATTAGCAAAGTTTCTAATCAATTAGGTTAAGCATAATGAGCGAACTAGCAACATTAGCAAGACCCTACGCTGCAGCCGTTTTTAAAAGAGCGAAAGAAACTCAATCGGCACCAAAGTGGTCGAAAAGTTTGGCATTTATGTCTGCTGTTTTAAAAAATCAGGACATATCTGTTGTAGTTGACAATCCTAAGGTGGATAAGCAAAGATTATCTGCATTAATGCTAGATATCTGTCAAGGGCATGTTAATGAAGAGAGTGAAAATTTTCTAAAACTACTGGTTCATAATAATCGCTTACGCTTAGTGCCAACGATTGCGAAATTATTCGAGGCTTTTAAAGCCGATGATGAAGGTTATTTGGAAGTCGAAGTAAAGACTGCCTATGCTTTATCGAAAGAAGCAAAGCAAGAGTTTACGGTAACCTTAGAGAAAAACTTAGGCAAAAAAATCCATATGAATGTAGCTGTGGATAAGTCATTAATCGGTGGCGTTCTGATACGAGCGGGCGACAAGGTCATTGACGGATCCATTAAAGGCCGACTTCAATACATGCAAAAAGCGCTAAAGTAAGAGTGAGAAATAGCAAATGCAATTAAATCCATCTGAAATAAGTGATCTGATTAAAAAGAAGATCGAAAACTTCGACTTAAGTGCCGAAGCACATACAGAAGGTACTGTCGTCAGTGTGACGGACGGTATTGTTAGAGTACACGGGCTTTCTCAAGCAATGCAAGGCGAAATGCTTGAATTTCCAGGCAATACTTTTGGGATGGCGCTTAATCTTGAAAGAGATTCTGTCGGTGTCGTGGTATTAGGTTCATACCAACATATTACTGAAGGTGATGTCGTAAAGTGTACTGGTAAAATTCTTGAAGTACCTGTAGGTGAGGCTTTACTTGGTCGCGTTGTTGACGCGCTAGGTAATCCAATTGACGGCAAAGGTGCCATTGAAACCACTGAAACAGCTCCGATTGAAAAAATCGCCCCTGGTGTTATTGCTCGTCAATCTGTTGATCAACCAGTACAGTTAGGTTTGAAATCAATTGATGCGATGATCCCGGTAGGTCGTGGACAACGTGAATTGATTATTGGTGATAGACAAACAGGTAAAACTGCAATTGCTATTGATGCCATAATCAATCAAAAAGGTACAGGCATAAAATGTATCTATGTTGCCATTGGTCAAAAACGTTCATCTATTGCAAACGTAGTTCGTAAACTTGAAGAACATGGCGCTATGGCGCATACCATTATTGTTGCTGCATCGGCCTCTGAGTCAGCTGCGTTACAGTTCATTGCCCCATACACTGGCTGTTCTATGGGTGAGTTCTTCAGAGATCGTGGTGAAGATGCACTTATAATCTATGATGATTTGACTAAGCAAGCTTGGGCATATCGTCAAGTATCTTTATTATTACGTCGTCCACCAGGTCGTGAAGCTTATCCCGGTGATGTATTTTATTTACATTCACGGTTACTTGAAAGAGCTTCACGTATCAATGCTGCAGAAGTTGAAAGATTAACGGGCGGCAAGGTAAAAGGCAAAACAGGTTCATTGACAGCTTTACCCATTATTGAAACTCAAGGTGGAGACGTTTCTGCTTTCGTACCGACTAACGTAATTTCTATTACTGATGGACAAATTTTCCTTGAAAGTAATTTGTTCAACTCAGGTATTCGTCCTGCTGTAAATGCTGGTTTATCAGTTTCACGCGTAGGTGGTGCCGCACAAACTAAGATCATTAAGAAATTAGGTGGTGGTACACGTTTAGATTTGGCGCAATATCGTGAGTTAGCAGCATTTGCTCAGTTTGCATCTGATTTAGATGAAAGTACACGTAAGCAAATTGAACGTGGTCAACGCGTCACCGAATTAATGAAGCAAAATCAATATTCGCCGATGTCAGTAGCTCAAATGGCAGTATCACTTTTTGCAGCTAATGAGGGTTTCCTTGATAGCATAGCAGTCAATAAGGTTCTTGATTTTGAAGCAGCGTTACAGTTGTATATGAAGTCTGAGCATTCTGAATTGATGAATAACATTAATGCAACTGGCGATTTTAGTAATGAAATAAGCAGTAGCTTAAGAACAGCTATTGAATCTTTCGTTAAAACTCATAGTTGGTAAAAGGGTCTCCAAATGGCTGTTGGTAAAGAAGTACGCACAAAGATCGCGAGTATCAAAAATACTCAGAAGATCACTCGCGCAATGGAGATGGTTGCCGCGAGTAAAATGCGTAAAACAAAAGACAGAATGCAAGCATCGCGACCTTATTCTAAAAAGATAGCTAAAATTATTAAGCATTTGGCTCAGGCAAATCCGGAATACAAGCATCCTTATTTAATAGCTCGTGATGTTAAAAGAGTTGGTGTAATTGTAGTCAGTTCTGATAGAGGTTTATGTGGAGGTCTGAATTCTAATTTATTCAGAAAAACTCTAAGCCAATTAGTTGAATGGGAAAATGCTAACGTTGAAGTGGATGTTTGTACCATAGGTACAAAAGCATCTGGTTTTTTTAGTAATTTGAAAGTTAATTTAGTCGGTCAAGCTATTAAATTAGGGGATACTCCACATCTAAACGACATAATTGGCGTCATTAAAGTCATGCTTGATGCATACGAAGAAGGTAAAATCGATCAATTGTTTATTATTAGCAATGAATTCGTAAATACCATGACTCAACGACCTACTGTTGAACAATTATTGCCGATAGTAGCTTGTGATCTTGATGAAAACTTAAGCGGCCATTGGGATTATATATATGAGCCCGATGCTAAAGAAGTATTGGATCATCTGTTGAATCGTTTTGTTGAATCCAAAGTTTATCAAGGCTTGGTTGAAAACAATGCTTGTGAGCAAGCAGCCAGAATGGTGGCAATGAAGAGTGCTTCAGATAATGCCGGAAATCTTATCGGTGAGTTGCAGTTAATTTACAATAAAGCTAGACAAGCCGCGATCACCCAAGAAATTTCAGAAATTGTTGCAGGTGCTGCTGCCGTTTAATCGTAATATAGGTTGGTATTTATATCTGCCTATAAGATTAGGCTTGTGTAGTCGCCCCATTCAAATATGACACAAAACTTTAGAGGACACAGAATGAGTTCGGGTAAAATCGTACAAATTATAGGCGCGGTCGTTGACGTGGAGTTTACACGTGAAGAGTTGCCAAAAGTATATGATGCCTTAATCGTAGAAGGCAAAGATTTAGTATTAGAAGTTCAGCAGCAATTAGGCGATGGAGTCGTTAGAACTATTGCTATGGGTAGTACTGATGGTTTAAGTCGTGGCTTGATAGTGACTAATACAGAAGCGCCTATTTCAGTGCCTGTGGGACAAGAAACCCTAGGTCGAATTATGAATGTATTAGGTCAGCCTATCGATGAGAAAGGTCCAATTGGCGAAAAAGTTAAATGGGGCATACATCGTGAAGCACCCAGTTATGCAGAGCAAGCTTCAGCTAACGAACTACTTGAAACAGGCATTAAAGTTATCGATTTAGTTTGCCCCTTCACTAAAGGTGGTAAAGTTGGTTTGTTCGGTGGTGCCGGTGTAGGTAAAACCGTCAACATGATGGAATTGATTCGTAATATCGCAATTGAACATAGCGGTTATTCAGTATTTGCTGGTGTTGGTGAACGTACTCGTGAAGGTAACGATTTCTACCATGAAATGACTGATTCAAACGTAATCGACAAAGTATCGTTGGTTTATGGTCAAATGAATGAGCCACCAGGAAACAGATTACGCGTTGCTTTAACTGGTTTAACCATGGCGGAATATTTCCGTGATGAAGGTCGTGATGTATTATTTTTCGTAGATAATATTTATCGTTATACCTTGGCTGGAACAGAAGTATCTGCTTTGTTAGGTCGTATGCCTTCAGCGGTAGGTTATCAACCAACTTTGGCTGAAGAAATGGGTGTTTTACAAGAACGTATTACTTCAACTAAAACAGGTTCTATTACCTCAATTCAAGCGGTTTATGTACCTGCGGATGACTTGACAGATCCTTCACCTGCAACTACTTTTGCTCACTTAGATGCGACCGTGGTTTTATCACGTCAAATTGCAGAGTTAGGTATTTACCCAGCTATTGATCCTTTGGATTCAACTAGTCGTCAGCTTGATCCATTAGTTATAGGACAAGAGCATTATGATGTCGCTCGTAGTGTTCAAGGTATTTTGCAACGTTATAAAGAGTTACGCGATATTATTGCTATCTTGGGTATGGATGAGTTATCAGAAGAAGATAAATTGACTGTTGCTAGAGCTCGTAAAATGCAACGTTTCTTATCTCAGCCTTTCTTTGTTGCTGAAGTATTTACTGGTTCGCCAGGTAAATATGTATCTTTAAAAGACACAATTGCTGGCTTTAAAGGTATTATCAACGGCGATTACGATGCTATTCCAGAACAAGCTTTTTATATGGTTGGTACCATAGACGAAGTACTTGAGAAAGCCAAGACATTAAAAGGCTAAGACAGTTTCTCCCTTTCGAAAGATAGGGAGAGGATTGAAACAGGTGAAGAAATGACCATGACCGTACATGTAGACATCGTAAGTGCAGAAAGAGAGATTTACTCTGGTTTGGCAGAAATGGTATTTGCTCCAGCTGAACTCGGTGAAGTGGGTATTTCACCTCGACATGCGCCATTTATAACTAGATTAAACCCTGGTGAAGTTCGAATTAAAGTTACCGAGACTGAAAGCTATCCGTATTATATCTCTGGAGGCTATTTAGAAGTTCAGCCACATTTGGTAACTATTTTGGCTGATACCGCTATTCGAGCAAAAGATATTGATGAAGCTGCTGCATTAGATGCTAAAGCTAAAGCAGAAGAAGCCTTGTCCGATAAAACCGGTAAGATTGATTATGCAACAGCTCAGGCTCAATTAGCCCAAGCTGTTATGCAATTAAGAACCCTTGATAGATATAGAAAGCGTGGTGGTTAATAACAGTAGTTTGTTATTGGTATACTAAAAGCAATCTTATAATTTTAAAAGCCCGGTATCGTTGTCACGTTATCGGGCTTTTTTGTTTAACAGGATTTTATATGAAGATTACGACTATTATTCTTGCTGCCGGAAAAGGCACGCGTATGTGTTCTCAACTACCTAAAATATTACATCAAATAGCTAATCGATCATTGTTACAGCATGTCTATGACATGTCTAAGCAATTAGAAAACAATGCTATTAAGATTGTCTATGGTCATGGTGCAGATTTAGTAAGGGAAACTTTAAAAGATTTGGAGGTCAGTTGGATTGAACAAAAACAACAATTAGGTACAGGTCATGCAGTACAGCAAGCTAGTGCACACTTTACTGACAATGATAGGGTTTTAATTTTATATGGCGATGTACCTTTATTGAAATTGAATACCGTTAAAGCCCTAATTAAAAATGTTAGTGAACAATCTATTGCTCTATTAACAGTCACTCTCGATGATCCAACAGGTTATGGCAGAATAGTTAGAGATGCCTCGGGTCAAGTTAGTAAAATTGTTGAACAAAAAGATGCAACAGTTGCCGAGCAATTAATTAAAGAAGGTAATACAGGAATCATGGCAGTAAAAGGCCAACAGTTAAAGAAATGGTTGAATCAGTTGGGAAATGATAATGCTCAAGGCGAGTACTATTTAACTGATGTCATTGAAATGGCAGTTGCAGATGGTATTGCTGTTATAACGAGTCAGCCAGAGTCGGTCGATGAAGTTTTAGGTGTTAATAATCGAATTCAGTTAAGTCATTTGGAGCGTGTTTATCAGCGTGAACAAGCCAATTATCTGATGGAACAGGGGGTAACCTTAATGGATCCAGCACGTTTTGACTTCAGAGGTTCAATTGACTCGCTGGGTACAGACATTATTATTGATGTAAATGTTATTTTAGAAGGTAAAAATAGCATCGGAAATAATGTGCGTATAGGTGCTAATACCTATATCAATAATTCTATAATCGCAGATAATGTGGACATTTTAGCGAACTGTATTATTGATAACGCAGTCATTGGACAAGGCAGTAAGATTGGGCCTTTTGCAAGGTTACGCCCTGAAAGCGTTTTAGCTGAGCAAGTGCATATTGGTAATTTCGTTGAAATCAAAAAAACAACAATTGCTTCTGCAAGTAAAATAAATCATTTAAGTTATATAGGTGATGCAACAGTAGGTAGTCGCGTAAATATTGGTGCGGGTACGATTACTTGTAACTACGATGGTGTAAATAAATTCAGTACAATCATTGAAGATGGTGCTTTTATTGGTTCAGATAGTCAATTAATCGCACCTGTGACTATCGGTAAAAATGCCACGATAGGCGCAGGTTCAACTATTACAAAAGATAGTCCAGAAAATCAATTGACACTAAGTAGAGCAAAGCAAATGACAATTACAGGTTGGCAACGTCCGGTTAAACAGGAAAAATAATATGTGTGGAATTGTAGGTGGAATAGCTCAACGAAATATCGTACCTATATTATTAGAGGGCTTAAAGCGCTTAGAATATCGCGGCTATGATTCAGCAGGGTTGGCGGTTATTAATGACGGCATAATCTATAGAAAACGCGAGTTAGGTAAAGTTAAAGGACTTGAAGATTTATTGCAACTAGACCCTATATTTGGAAATATCGGTATAGCACATACACGATGGGCCACTCATGGTAAGCCGAGTACAGCCAATGCACATCCCCATCTAAGCCAAGATAAAGTTGCGGTAGTTCATAACGGTATTATTGAAAATCATGAACAATTACGTACTTCACTTAAAGAAAGTGGTTATGTATTTACTTCAGAAACAGATACTGAAGTTATTGTTCACCAAATTTATCAAGCTATGGAATCAACAGATGGCTTTTTAAATGCAGTGAAATTAGCAATTAAATCGCTAGAAGGCGCTTATGCCTTGGGCATCATGAGTACCTTTGAGCCAAATACCTTAGTGGCTTGCCGTAAAGGCAGTCCTTTAGTGATCGGTGTAGGTATCGGTGAATATTTTATTGCCTCAGATGTGGCTGCATTACTGCCCGTCACGCAACGCTTTATTTTCCTAGAAGACGGTGACATAGCATCAATCACTATTGATAGCGTGGTAATTTATAATGTCGATGGTGATGAAGTTAGTCGACCTATTAAAGAAAGTCAGCTAACAGCGGATTCAGTTGATAAAGGCGATTATCGTCATTACATGCTAAAAGAAATCTATGAGCAGCCTTTTGCTATTTCGCAAACGCTGGAAGGTCGCTTTATTAATAACCGACTAGAAGAAAGTTCCTTTGGACATAATGCTTCTGAAGTGTTTGATAGCATTAAATCAGTACAAATTTTAGCCTGTGGAACTAGCTATCATGCAGGATTGGTTGCTCGTTATTGGTTTGAAAAAATAGCCAGAGTACCCTGTCAAATTGA
>QVQD01000095.1 GCA_003584875.1 Methylococcales bacterium | reverse complement strand
CATTACCCACCCTACCTAGCTTCAAAAACCTTAAAGCAAAAAAAACCGCATTAGTAAACTAATGCGGTTAAAGAGAGAGACACTGTAAATCTGTATCCGGCCGTTTAAAACATCAAACTGCCGGACTTTAACGCTAGTCTAAACTAACGAGTTTTTACCAATCCAACTGTACGCGAGTTTCGATAATATCGAAGTCAGCGTTGTTGTAAGCTTTAGTCAAAGCAACTGATGAACCAGCATTATTAATATCTAAAGCTTTAATATAGTTAGCCATGAAGCGAGTATGTGAGTTCAAATACCAGTTAATACCCACTTTTGCTGTTGAAGCACGACCACCAAAAATAGGTCCTGAATTCAAATTCAAATAATCATAACCGGTAGCCAATTCCCATGCACCCCAGCCGCCTTTTAAATCAAAGTTACGACTTGGTTTAATACGATCCCAAGAAGCTGTCTTAGCTTTATAGTTACGTGACTCACCGGTTAAGAAGTATGTCATATAACCATAATAACCATCGAGTGCATTACCGCTATAACCTTGGCCAGAAAGATCGGTTCTTAAATATTCTGTTTGCGCTGAAAATGGACCATAAACCACGGCTGTTTCTGCGCCAAAACGAGTCAAATGATCTACCGCATGTGAACCAGCAGCACCTTTATTACCCGAAGTCAAACCACCTGTACTCATAATATTAGTACGATCTACGTTATTACCGATACCGTTAGCAAAGGTAATACCACCATTACTAAATGAACCATCAGATTTGTAATTATTGTTAAGTTGCATATAGGTACCGCCAGCACCGACATGTAAAAACTTAGTTTTGCTTTCATTCCAAGGCGTACCCGCGACACGACCATTAACTTCCCAAGAAGTATCACCAGTACCACCATTACGGTTACTAGTATCACCACCTACAGCACTCGTTGTGTTTTTAGAAACACCTACTGCTTCTGTTTGTAAAGATGTCGCTGCCATCCAACGATCCGTAGAGTAGTTACCACCTATACCGATCTTATAAGTATTCAAGTCATCAACAAAAGTGTTGACTGCCATGTTACGCTCTATAAAGGTGGTATATCGGTTACTAGTGGCTTCTTCTAAACTGAACGGCTCTTTAAAAGCACCGACCTTAATTAAAGCTTCTTTAGTAAAGTTATAACCAATGAAGGCATCAGTAACGCCGGAAGAAGTAGAGTTTCCTGCACCTGCACGAGTAAAGTCGTATTCAAACTTATAAAAGGTATTTTTGAAAAAAGTACCTTCAACACCTAAACGTCCTCTACGAATAGCCATACCATCTGATAATGTTGATGGCATAGTACCTGCTCCAGGCAAATAACCACCATTATTCAAAGCTTGATTAACATTTGATTGTGAATCAACTTGCAATCTACCGTTAATACCCGCAGTAAAGTTACCGTCTTTAGTTGCAAAATGAATGCCGTCATCTAATTTAACATGAGCATGTTTAGGATCAGATTCTTCTTTAGCGTGTTCTTCTAAGGCAGCAATTGCGTTAGTTTTTAATTCTAAATCTTTTTTTATGGTGTCGATATCCGATGCAGCAACAGGAGCGACATAAGGAGTTGGTACGAATGGCGTATGACCTGATTTTACATTTGCAGAATCAGTTAATAATACGCGACCTTTACCTGGCTCTGTGAATACTTGCTTAGTTTTGCTATCAACATATAAGTCCATAGCTAAAGCACTGAAAGAAGCAGTTGCTGATAAAGTAGCAGCCATTGCTATTACTAATTTTGTATGTTTCATCTATTACTCTCTGTAGTTATCAAAAAAACTAGCGCAAGGATATAAGAGAAATATGACAATAATATTACAAAGACATTAATTTATTGTTAAACAGCAACAAATTTTGGTTTGTTGTTGCTGATTTACAAAAAAGTTGGGTTAATGTAAAGGGGAGCGAGAGAATTATTAAGAGTTATGATGATTGTCGGGTTACGCTGCGCTAACCCGACCTACACTGTATAAGCTGTGCCGACGCAAAGAGGCGCATCTTTATTATTGTGATGCGCTTCACGTTGCTGTGGAGTGACGGGGTTACAAACCCCGACCGGCATCAAAATTACCTTATAGGGGCGACAGATTCGCCCAGTACATTTGTTTGTTGAAATGTCGCGAATCTGTCGCCCCTACAGTATGATTTCCGCAATTTATGGTTACTCATGCCAGATGAACTGACCTACCTAGCGTGACAGGGTTTGCAACTCCGTCACTCATGTTTCGGATGCTAATATAGCAGCCAAACGTTTCAGTCGGGGTTGCAAACCCAGACCGGCATCAAAAGCACCTTGTAGGGGCAACAGATTCGCCCAGTACATTCATTTGTTGAAATGTCGCGAATCTGTCGCACCTACAATATAATTTCCGCAGTTATGGTTACTCAGTGCCAAGCTGAGGCTTGGCGCTCCCACGTTACGCGACTTCTATAACACTAATATTACCCATATAAGGTAACAAGGCTTCGGGGATATGGATATGACCTTGCGCATCTTGGTAATTTTCCATGATGGCGATCAAGGTTCGGCCTGCGGCTAAGCCTGAACCATTCAAGGTATGCACTAACTCTGGCTTGCCGGTTTCGGGATTACGCCAACGGGCTTGCAAGCGACGCGCTTGGAAATCTTTAAAGTTACTGCATGAGGATATTTCGCGGTAAGCGCCCTGCCCCGGTAGCCAGACTTCAAGATCATAGGTCTTAGCAGATGAAAAACCGGTGTCTCCTGCGCACAACAACATTTTGCGATACGGTAGTTTTAACAGTTTTAAGATGTTTTCGGCATGGGCGGTTAATTGCTCATGTAATTGTTCGGACTGATCGGGTTGTACGATTTGCACTAACTCAACTTTCTCAAACTGATGCTGACGTATCATACCGCGCACATCGCGACCATAAGCACCGGCTTCACTACGAAAACAGGGACTATGACAAACAAACTTAAGCGGCAGTTCTTTGGCATCAATAATCACATCTCTGACGATGTTGGTCACTGGCACTTCGGCGGTGGGGATTAAATATAAAGCCGGATCATCACTGGCTTTAAACAAATCGGCTTCAAATTTAGGTAACTGTCCTGTGCCACGTAAGCTATCTGCATTCACTAAATAAGGCACGTAAGTTTCACTGTAACCATGTTGATCAGTATGGGTATCTAACATGAATTGTATAATCGCTCGTTGTAAACGCGCTAAGGCGCCGTTTAAAACCACGAAACGCGCACCGGCTATTTTTGCACCTACTTCGAAATCCATGCCCAGCTTTGCACCTAAATCGACATGATCTTTAGCTTCAAAGTCAAAATCAGGAACATCGCCCCAACGACTGAGCTCGACATTAAATTCTTCACTTTTACCGGCGGGTACAGAAGCATCGAGTAGATTAGGGATGCCAGCCATTAAGGCATCCATGTCTTGTTGTATCTCGCTTAATTGTGTTTCTGCGGCTTTAAGCTCATCACCTAAATGCTGAACTTGATCTAATAATGGTTGTACGTCTTCGCCTTTAGCTTTTGCCAAGCCTATGGCTTTTGAGCGACTATTACGTTCATTTTGCAATTCTTGAGTTTTAACCTGCACGTCTTTGCGCCGCGCTTCTAGTTCGACATAAGACTCAGAGTTAAAGGTAAAGGAACGTCTAGCCAATTGTTCGGTAACAAAATCAAGATCAGTTCTAAATAAACGAGGGTCTAGCATGGGGGTGAGCACCTTTATTAGTCATTAAATTGCTTGTAATGATACACGATGGTGGGATTTGAGAAAACTTCAGGGTGGATGAGCAATGTTTTTCTGCTCAGCGCACATTCGGCGAATAGTGGGCAAACGATAAGCTGTTTGGACACCCTACATAACTGAGTTTCCGGCACAGGATCGGTATGTGTGCCGGAAACGCTTTTTCGCTTACGCTCTAAAAGCCTTATTCCGGCCTACAAATTTAAATTAGGAATGCTTAACACCACATACATTTACATTCTTTATTTAAAAAAGTCGAAACCTAAGGCAATTTCGCTGATAATGTGCAGGTTTTAACTACTGGGTGCCTCCCCTGCAATGAAGCTGGAAAAAATTAAACTGTCGGGTTTTAAATCTTTTGTAGATACGACGGTGATTCCTATTAATGGAAACCTAACCGCTATCGTCGGCCCTAATGGCTGTGGTAAGTCTAATATTATTGATGCGGTGCGTTGGGTGATGGGCGAAAGCTCTGCCAAGCATTTACGCGGCGCTAATATGGCGGATGTTATTTTCAATGGCTCATCAGGTAGAAAACCGGTCAGCACCGCCTCTGTGGAGTTGGTTTTTAATAATACTGATAACAAGCTTGGCGGTGAATACGCTCAATACGACACTATTGCTATCAAGCGTCAAGTCAGTCGTGATGGCCAATCTTTGTTCTTATTAAACGGCTCACGTTGCCGTCGTAAAGATATTACTGACTTGTTTTTAGGGACTGGACTCGGTTCGCGTAGTTATGCGATTATCGAACAAGGTACCATCTCTCGTATGGTTGAGGCTAAACCTGACGAACTGCGTATCCATATTGAAGAAGCGGCGGGTATATCAAAATACAAAGAACGCCGTGCTGAAACGCAAACTCGAATGAAACATACCCGCGAAAATCTCGAGCGTCTGGAAGATTTACGTGAAGAAGTTGACAAACAACTCAAGCATTTACAAAAACAAGCCGAGAAGGCTGAGAAATATACCGAACTTAAAGGCCATGAGCGACAATTCAGATTAGAGTTATTGGCGATGCGCTGGCGTGCTTATCATCAGGCCGCTAGTGCTTTAGAAAGCAAACTCCACGACATTGCCGCCGAACATAATCGCTTATTTGTAGAAGTACGTGAACTTGATAAACATATAGTCGAAAAGCGCTTAGAGCATAAATCTCAACAACAGGGTTTAGACCAAACTCAAGGTAACTATTACAAATTGGTCGGCGAAGTCAGTGCTTTAGAGCAAGCTATTAAGCACCATGCAGCTAGCCATGAAGAAACTCGCTTAGAGCTAAATCGTACACAACACCAAGCGGAGCAGTCTCTAAACCAACTGCAAGCTGATAGTTTGGCTTTAGAGGACATTAAACAAAACTTATTATGCGCTGAAGATGAGATTATCAGTGCTGAAGCCAGCGTTGAAGAGCTTAATCAGAATCAACAAAATAGTTTGCAGCAACGCGCTGAATGGCAAGCACGATGGGAAGCCTATCGCTCAACCAGCTCACACTATAAAGAACAAGCCGAAGTCAATCGCGTCACTGTTCAACAATTAGATAATCAAAGTAGGCAATTGCAAGCGCGTCTTGATAAACTTCAGGAGGAACGCGATGAGTTATCGGCTAGCGAATTACAAACGGATATTGAAACGTTAGATGCCGATATAGAAATTATTGGCTATCAACGTGACAATCATCAAGCGCAACTGGAGCAATTACATCATCAGATTGGTGAACAGCGTCAACAAGTTAAGCAGTTTCATGATTATTTACACAGTCGTCGCACTGAAAGCCAGAGCATCAAAGGTAAAATCACCTCGTTGGAGTTATTACAACAACATGCAATGGGCAAAGATAATAAAAATCTGAATGCTTGGTTAGAGACTATGGATTTAAGCAATAAACAACGCTTAGCTGAGTTTATTGATGTGGAAGCAGGCTGGGATACCGCTGCTGAAACCGTGTTAAGCCATTATTTGGAAGCTATTTGTGTAGCAGAGATTAAGCCTTTGCTGTCAGGTTTATCAGAACTTTCTAAAGAATCTATTACTTTATTTACGACCAACAACGCGCCAGCAGGGAAAATTGCAGCAACAAAACCGGCTTTAGTCGATAAAGTTCGCGCTCCTTGGGATTTATCTGCGTTATTGAGCGGGATTTATTGTGCTGAAGATAATGACACTGCTCAGAATTTAGCGGAACAATGTTTAGCGCATGAATCAGTCATTACGCCTGATGGCACTTGGTTTGGCCCTGGCTGGTTAAAAGTCACTCATACCAAAGATGCTAAAGTCGGCGTATTACAACGCGAAAAGGAATTACGTCAGTTAAAACAAAGGCAAGATGAATTGCTCACTGAAATCAGCGATTATGAAGAACAATTATCTGTCACAGAAGCGGAGCTTAAAGAAGCTGAAATCAATCGTGAGCTAATCCAACAACAAGATAATAAGTTGGGCGCTGAGTTATCATTAAAAAGTGCTGAATTTAGTGCTTATTCGACACGCTGGGAACATCAGCAACGCCGCTTATTGCAAATCGCTAATGAGTTAGAAGACATTAATCGCGCCTTAACTGAAAATAATGAAGTCATAGCAGAGTCCCGCTTGTTACAAGATGAAGCCGAACAGGTTTTAGAAGAACAAGATCAGCAAAGACAACAATTAGAAAGCACCGATCTTTTATTGAAAGCTAGTCTAGCTGAGGGCGATTCAGCAGTTAATGAGGCTAGAGCTGCACTTTATAGTATCAAGGCAAAAATCGAGTCCTTACGTGCGGCAGATATTGCTACGACTAAGCAAATAGAACGCTTAGAAATTCAGCATCAACAATCAGTTGAACGCATAGAAGAACTTAATACCAAGTTGCTACAAAACTTAAGCCCCTTAGATGATGAAAAGCAGCAGTTAGCGGCCAGCATCATTAGTAAAGATGAGCTAGAAATCATTCTAAAAACGCAACGTTTAGCCCAAGCAGACATAGAAATTGAAATTAACCAAAGCTCTGAACAACACAGCAGAGTGCAGCAAGCACTAGACAAACAAAAAGAAGCCTTAGATACTATACGTTTCGAGTTACAAGAAAGTAAGGTTAGGCAACAAACTGTTAATGAACAACTTAAAGAAATCGACGCCGATGCTGAGCAAGTATTAACAACTTTACCTGAGCTCGCAGAGGAATCACGCTGGAAGACTAAGGTCGATGATTTATGCCAGCAGATAGAGCGTTTAGGCACGATTAACCTAACGGCCATCGAAGAATATAAGTCACAAGCGGAACGCATGAACTTTCTTAATGAACAACAAGCGGACTTACTTGAAGCTCTCAGCTTGCTTGATCAGGCCATCAATAAAATAGATAAAGAAAGTAGACTGCGTTTTAAAGAAACTTTCGATAAAATAAACACCGGCTTGCAAGAAAAGTTTCCAAAACTGTTTGGTGGCGGCAAGGCTTACTTAGAATTAACTGAACAAGATCTGCTGGAAGCTGGGGTTAATATTATTGCCCAGCCTCCTGGCAAGCGTAACAGCTCTATACATTTATTATCGGGTGGCGAGAAAGCTTTAACGGCGGTGGCTTTGGTTTTTTCAATATTTGAACTTAACCCTGCGCCTTTTTGCTTATTAGATGAAGTTGATGCGCCACTGGATGATGCCAATGTTGGGCGATTTTCAAAAATGGTAGAAGAGATGTCGGCGTCTGTGCAATTTTTGTATATTTCTCATAATAAGGTCACTATGGAAATCGCAAAACAATTGGCAGGTGTTACGATGAAAGAACCGGGTGTATCTCGGATGGTCGCAGTTGATATTGAAGAAGCAGTGAGTCTGGCGGAAATATAATGGATAAAGAACTACTAAGAATTGTAATCATTGCAACAGGTCTTTTGATCGTCATAGGCATGTTAATCTGGGCTTATATTAAGAACAACAGATTACAGGCGCAATGGGATGCAGAAGATGCATTAGCTTTTAATAAAGACCCCGATCCTTCTTTAGAAGCTGAGGATCTCTATGACAAAGAAGAACTAGAGACCATTGATCCGCATTATTATGATAAAGATGATGCCATCTTTGAACCTGAGCATGAACATGAGATTGAGCATCAGCCACGGTTTTCAGTACCTGCTGTCATTCAATTTACGTTGATTGCCAAAGCAAAAGAAGGCTTTAATGGCACAGATTTAGACAATGCCTTCGCCATTGTCGGTTTAGAATATGGTAGCTTAAAAATTTACGAACGCTTGGATGCTAAACGCCAAGTGGATTTTGGCGTCGCTTGCATGCAAGAGTCAGGTACTTTCCCTAGCGAAAACTTAGATGACTTTTATTGCCGAGGTCTGGTATTTTTTATGCAACCAGGCGTCCTAGATGATGCACATTTTGTATTTGATGACTTTATCGAGACCCTACAAATATTAGCAGTAGAACTCGAGGGTACTATTTTAGATCATCATCGCGAACCCTTGACTGAAGAAACCATTTTTCAATTTCGCCAAGGTTTGTAAACGTAGGTCGGGTTATTTGTAGGCCAGGTTAGTTGTAGGCCGGAATAAGACTTTACGAGCGTAAGCGAGTAAAGCGTTTCCGGCATAGGCAACATTCTGTGCCGGAAACGCCAGCCCGCGCTACGCTTGGCTGGTCTTATTCCGGCCTACAATATAATGGGCGAATTTGTCGCCCCTACAGATAAATAAATTTTTTATTTTTTAAATGTGGTCGGGTTACGCTATCGCTAACCCGACCTACAATCCTTCAACTAACCCACCACATTCTAAACCTTGAACTACCAAGATCTCGTTAAGCAAATCAATCAATGGGATCATGACTATTATGTCCTCGATCAGCCTAGCGTTTCTGATGCTGAATATGATTTAGCGTTTCGAGCATTGCTTGCCCTTGAAGACGAGCATCCTGAACTCATCACTGTAGAATCTCCCAGCCAACGCGTGGGCGCTAAAGCGATAGATGATTATGTCAAGATCGAGCATCGGCTCAAAATGCTTTCGCTGTCTAATGCTTTTAGTTTAGAAGAAACGTATGCTTTTTTTGAAAAAGCCGCTAAAGAACTAAACCTAAGCGCTGACTCGCTTCAAGTATTTAGCGAACCTAAACTCGATGGCCTTGCCATTAGCCTGCATTATGATCACGGCCTATTAAGCTATGCGGCAACGCGTGGTGACGGTTTGGTGGGCGAGGATGTTACGCATACTATAAAGACCATTAAATCGGTACCCCTTAAACTTTCTATCAACCCTCCTCCCGAAATTTTAGAAGTACGCGGCGAAGTTTTCATGCCTAAACTAGCCTTTGAAAGGCTTAACCAACAAGCCTTGCAAAACAATACTAAGCTTTTTGTAAATCCTAGAAATGCTGCTGCCGGCACGGTTAGGCAAATGAACCCCAAGATTGCTGCCGAACGAGATTTACAGTTTATTCCTTATGGTTTAGGTGAAGTGCTAGGCGCACCCTCTTTTACTCAACATTCAGAGATACTGGCTTATTTACACAGTTTAGGTTTTAGAAAAAATCCACATTGCTATGCTTTCTTAGGGAGTTATCAGGCGTTTGTCAGTAATTATGAACTAATGGAACAAACTCGAGCGCAACTGCCTATGCAAATTGATGGCATCGTTTACAAGATTGACGACTTAGCCCTGCAAAGCACGCTAGGCTTTATAGCACGATCGCCTAAATGGGCGGTTGCTAGAAAATTTCCTGCTGAAAACAGTATTACAGAGTTATTGGCTGTGGACTTTCAAGTCGGTAGGACGGGCGTATTAACACCCGTAGCTCGATTAACCCCCGTTTTCGTTGGCGGTGTCACCGTCAGTAATGCGACCTTGCATAATATGGATGAAATCGAACGCTTAGGTTTGCAAATAGGCGATAAGATTGAAATTCAACGTGCAGGTGACGTCATCCCTAAAGTAGTCCAAGTTGTTGAGCGTGGCACACAGCGAACGGCCATCATCGTACCTGAACACTGCCCTGCTTGTGACGCTTTAGTCAAGCAAACCGAAGGGCAAGCGGCCTATCGCTGCACTGCAGATTTAAGCTGCCCTGCTCAAGGAGTTGAGCGTATTCGTCACTATGCTTCGCGTAAGTTTATGAATATCAGCAATCTGGGCACAAAACTGATCGAATTACTCTATAGCACGGGTAGACTTAAAACCATTGCCGACATTTATAGCCTCCGTCTTGAAGATATCAGCCACTTCGAAGGTCAAGGCGAGAAAAGCGCCCAGAATGTCTTAGATTCTATCGCCAGTTCAAAACACACTAAACTCGGAACATTTTTAGGCGCTTTAGGTATTCATGAAGTTGGCGAAGAAGGCGCTAAAAGTATTGCTCAATATTTTAAAACCTTAGATGCCATTATGGCTGCATCTTTAGAAGACTTAATGCAAGTGCCTGATATAGGGCCAGTGATGGCTAAGAATATAATCGATTTCTTTCAGAGTACCGAAAACAAAGATATTATTACTAAAATTTTAGCCGCTGGTGTTAACTGGCCTGTTATAGAAAATCAAGCTATAGATAAATTACCACTGGCTGGACAAACCTGGGTATTAACGGGTACTTTGCAACAACTCACCCGCTCAGAAGCTAAAGCCTTGTTAGAAAGCTTAGGCGCCAAAGTCGCAGGCTCGGTTTCCAAGAAAACATCAGTGGTGGTAGCTGGCGCTGAAGCCGGCTCAAAATTAGTGACAGCGCAAGAACTAGGCATTAAAGTCATGGATGAGGCTGAATTTATTCTGGTAATGAACACGCCTTCTCAGGTGTCATTGCCATAATTAGGCGTTCAGTATCTGTAGGCCGGAATAAGACTTTACGAGCGTAAGCGAATAAAGCGTTTCCGGCATAGACAGCAATCCTGTGCCGGAAACGTCACATATCAATAAACGAATGTACAGGGCGAATGAATTCGCCCCTACAGAGTAATGCTTATTTTTTTTGTATTTTGGTTTTTAAACAACCAACCTTAGTAGGCGTAGGTCGGATTAGCGATAGCGTAACCCGACAAAGTCACTGTAGAAATCATACTGTAGGGGCGA
>QVQD01000135.1 GCA_003584875.1 Methylococcales bacterium | reverse complement strand
AGACGAAGAGATTACAGCGGCAATCGCTGCTGCTATACAAGCAGCATTAGCGGCCGCTTTAGCAAAAGATGGAGGTATTGCTGCTGCCGCAGAAGCAGCAATCGCTGCGGGTGTAGCTGGTGCTGCAGCAGTTACTGCAGGTATAGAAGCTGGAATTGCTAGTGTTGCCGCTGACGCAGCTGATGCAGCTGCTGCAACACAAGCAGCGATTGCAGCTGCTGCTGCGGCGGCGGCAGCGATTCTAGGTGCTGCAGATGCAGCTATTGCTTCTGCGTCTGCAGAAGCTGCTGCTGTTGCTGCAGCTGCACAAGCGCTAATTGCAGATGCATCTGCGGAAGTTGCTGCTGTTGCTGACGCCGTTAATGCTGCAATTGATGCTGCAGCGGCACAAGCCGCTGCTGTTGCTGCCGCTGCAGAAGCCGCTATTTCAGCAGCAACGGCAAAAGCAGCTGCCGTTGCTGCTGCAGTAGAGGCTGCAATTGCTGCCGCAGCCGCACAAGCCGCCGCGGTTGCCGCTGCTGCAGAAGCAGCGATTAATGCCGCTGCTGCAGAAGCCGCAGCTGTTGCTGCAGCCATAGAGGCTGGAATAGCAGCCGCTACTGCAGAAGCAGAAGCTGTAGCAGCGGCGATAGAAGCAGCAATAGCTGCTGCAGCGGCACAGGCGGCAGCAGTTGCAGCCGCTGCCCAAGCAGCTATTGATGCAGCAGCCGCACAAGCCGCAGCTGTGGCTGCCGCTGCTGAAGCAGCAATAGCCGCGGCAGCTGCACAAGTAGCCGCTGTTGAGGCTGCAATACAAGCAGCAATCGATGCTGCCATAGCTCAAGCAGAAGCTGTTGCCGCTGCTCTACAAGCATCAATAGATGCTGCTGCAGCACAAGCAGCTGCCGTTGCGGCTGCCGCAGAAGCAGCGGTAGCAGCCGTCGCTGCACAAGCTGCCGCTGTAGCCGCCGCCGCAGAAGCTGCGGCAGCAGCCGTCGCTGCACAAGCAGCCGCTGTAGCCGCCGCTGCAGAGGCTGCAGTAGCTGCAGCAGCCGCAGAAGCTGCTGCTGTTGCAGCAGCAGCAGAAGCCGCAGTGGCCGCCGCTGCCGCACAAGCTGCTGCTGTAGCCGCTGCTGCACAAGCAGCAATTGCCGCTGCCGCTGCAGAAGCTGCTGCAGTAGCTGCCGCAATACAAGCTTCAATTGATGCGGCCGCTGCCCAAGCGGCTGCTGTAGCCGCTGCTGCACAAGCAGCAATCGATGCGGCAGCCGCACAAGCAGCTGCTGTTGCAGCAGCCGCAGAAGCCGCAGTAGCCGCAGCACAAGCCGCAGTTGCAGAAGCGGCTGCAGAAGCAGCCGCTTTAGCTGAAGCAGCAAAAGAAGCTCTGGCAGAAGCTCAAGCAGAAGCAGCGGCTCTCGCTGCAGCCGCAAAAGCAGCAGTAGCGGCCGCAGCAGCAGAAGCAACGGCTATTGCGGCTGCAGCCGAAGAGGCTGCCGAAGAAGCAGCTGCTGAAGTAGCTGCTGCAGCTGCTGCAGCAGAAGAAAAGGCAGCCGCTACTGCTGCCGCAGCGGCAGCAACAACTGCTTTTGTTTGCAAAGTTGAATTAGATCAAAAAAAGGGACTTACTTTAACGGTAGTTAACTCAGCTGGAAAAATTACTCAGACCGCAACTTTTGATGGCACGACCATTACCCACACCTGTAAAGGCGCATCGGCTACCAGTACTATCAAACAAACCTCAACTGATATTACTATTGATTGTACTAATTTTACGGTGACTGCAGATACCATAAGTGTTACATCAGATAAAAACACCACGCATACTGCTAAAGGTACCTTTGGTATAACCAGTACTAAGGACACCACTATTAGTTCATCAGCTAAACTGACGGCTAGTGCTACTACAAATATGAGTCTTTCGGGTTCAGATTTATCAGCAACAGGTAAGACTACGGCGAAAGTAACCGCTCCTACAACGACCATTAATGGCGATCAAAAAGCCAGTGTAACGGGATTGTCGTTGGCATTAACGGCAACCGCTGATGCTAATCTCAAAGGAGCGACAATTAAAGCAGCAGCAAGTACCACTATGAATGTTGAAGGCTTGACCACGACGGTTAAAGGCACCATGACTAATATTCAGGGCAGCCTGATAAAACTAGGGTAAGGAAAATGAGCGTCGATAACACACAATACCGAGCATTTTTAGAAGAATTAAATGATTTAGCCGAGTTTCGTTTGAATTATTCCTTAGATAATCCAAGTTCTGGATTAGAAGGTGATGATCCTGATGTTAAACGTATCATTGAAGCTTTAGCTTTTTTTGGTGCGCGAACTCAAATTGCGTCTTTACGCAGCTTGGATTCAAGCAGTAAGCGCTTATATCAACAGTTTTTTTCCTATTTATTGACGCCTTTAGCTGCGATGGCTATGGCAGAGGCTCAGCCAACTGGGCATTTAACCGAAGTTTTAGACATACCTGTTGGCACTGAGCTGAGCTTACAGCCCGATCGAGGGGGTAGGGTTATGTTTTGCACTACACGTGCATTACGGATTTTGCCGATGAGTTTAGCGTCTGTTAAACAAGACTTGGGTTCTGAGAAAGCTAGTCGTCTGCTCTTAACATTCCAAGCTAATTATCCTCTCAATGAGCAGCCTGAAACGGTCAGTTTATATGTTAATTATCTTAATGATCTAATATCGTCACTTAAGGTTTGGAATTTTCTAAAAAGTTCTTTGAGTAGTGCAAAAGTCCAATTCGGTGACTATGATCCTGATGTCGCTGGTGCTAACTGTGACTTTAATTTGGGTATTCCAGAGGTTGATATGGCCACAGATGAATGGCATCACCCTTTAGAATCTGAACGTTATTATTTTCATTTCCCTCAACAAGAACTGTATTTAGACTTAAAACTCCCCAATGCGCCTCGCAACTGGAGGCAGTTTACAGTCATTTTAGATTTTGATAAGCCTTGGCCGCGCGCACTTCGTTTGAATCGCAATGTATTTCATTTATTTACGGTACCTGTCGTTAATAATCAGCGTATTCAAGCTCAGCCGATAACGTGTGATGGCAGTCAAGAACGCTATGCAATCAGACATCCAGAACCTCAATTTGGTTATATGTTGCAAAAAGTATTGGGTGTTTACGAAGCCAGCGACCAAGGCATGTTGCCTTTAAGGCCTGGCATATTAGCTGGAGGCAATGGGTCTTATGAAATAGAACAAGGCGCAATGCAAGAAGGTGGGGGTTATTTATATTGGTTAATACCGCATTATCCAGCTGCCTTTGAACAGTCCAGAATACTGCTTATTGATGCTTTATGGCAGCAGCCTTGGTACGACCAAATTTTGCAAAATCCTTATACCATTCATGCCTTTCGTCGCCAAATGCAAGGTATACAATGGGATTTGTTAGACGACGCTATCGCTCATACGGAAAATAATCAACTGGATAATATTAGCCGATATATTCATTTGCTAACACTCATGCATCATACCTGTCTTGATGGTCAGAATGTCAGTGATATATTACTGGCTTTAGGTAGCGTAAGCTCCGGTCATTTTCAAAAAATCTATAATAGTTTGTTAAAAGTCCGTTTAGAAGAAGAGCCTTATGGTGATAGCAATAAGACTCGACAAATTTATCATCTGCAATTTAAGCCGCTATTGGATGATAGTACTGAATTAATTGAACCTTTTGTTCGTCATGTGGGGCGTGTGCTTGATCTTTGGCTGACTGATGCCATGGTTGAGACTCGTTGGGAAATAGAAGACGAAAATAATATGAGTATAGGGCTATAAGTATGAATCAGGAATTATGGACAAAAATAGCAAGCATCAATAGCTTTCTGAGTCCGTTACGGGAAGCAAATACGCAGTCAACGATATCGATGATAGATTTAGTTGAATTACGCAGTCGCTTGCGTGATCAATTAGAAGATTTAAAAGCGGTAATTACAGAGCTCTATTCAGAACGTGATGCCTATTTTGTATTATTTCCTCTTGCTGCACATTGCGATGAAATCGTAAAAATGCTTATTTTGGATGCCCAGCATTTAGATTGGCCACCTTTGCAACAAGAGCTTTATCAAGTGGCAGATGCTGGAGATTTATTTTATGAATTACTCGATAGTGCCTTGAGCAAACCGGATACCTTGCCTTTAGTTTACGAGGTTTATTACTTTTGTCTGCAAGATGGTTTTTGTGGTCGTTATAGCGTAAATCCTAAAAGAGTTGAAGATTATCTTCATAAGTTGCAAAAATTTATACGCATACAGCCTTTAACAACTGAGCCTTTGATTTCTGCCGCAAAGAAACGCAGTTATTTTCGTATACCTAAGTATAGTTATTACGCGGGGTCTATTTTTTTGTTGGCATCAGTTTACTTTTTGTTGATATTTATGGCCAGTACTTGGCAGCCGATGTAATGCGATGAATTCTCGGCTTGATGAGTTATTTTCTGCTGAAAAATTGCGCGAGAACTGGCATAGACCAGTAGTGCCTGAGTATAAGCCAGAGCCTATTGCCCTTAATTTAGCTGTTCATGCGCATTATCAAAAATTACAACAATTATTGATTGCAAAATATAGTGATATATCATGCTTATCCGTTAATTTTGATGAGTTAACGGACGCTATAAACCAAGCTTATCCATTAGAAGGCGTAAATCCATTACTGGATGCCGAAGAAAAACAGAGGATAGTAGGTTTGTTGGAGCATCTGGAAAATTTAATTTGGGCGATGAGTTTATCTACAGGGGTTTCAGAATGACTCACCTGGAAACACGTATAGCACAAAATAGTTGGCGTTTTGACCCTATTAATCTTTTGCTAGTGTTGACTCACGCTGGTTATGGCATGGATGATATTTTGTTTTCTAGTCATTTTAGTTCGAGCTCACAATCTCGATTAATTGAATCGGTTGAATTTCAAGATTCACCTAAAAAAGTAATTGTGACTCTTAACTTAGGTTTATTAGGAGCTCAAAGTTTATTACCTAACTATTTATTTAAACAGGTTGATGATAATACTATTGAAGATCAGCGCTTTGCTAAGTTCTTTGGTTTTTTTGATGATAGATTATTACGTCGCTTCTTATTAGCGATATATCCAGAATATGATCAAGGCATCGTTCCAAATTGGGAGACTAGAAAAAAAGCTAATTTACAAACTCTAAAATTGGATAGTGTCGCTAATTTACATTGGTTGGCTCAATTGATTTTTCCTGAGTTACAGGTCAGAGTAGAAAAGCAGACTTTGCAAAGAAGTGTAGATTTAGGGGCACCCATTTTAGGTAAAACACAGTTGGGTTACCAAGCAGTATTGGGCAAAATTAAAAAAATGCCCGTGCTTGGTAAGCGCATAACTTTGATTAGTGATGAAGATAGCTTTAATAATATTCAACCTTGGCCTGATGAAGTGGAACAGCGTTTGAAAAAGTTGATGCTACCCACTTTGAAAGGTTTAGACCTAGATTTAGAAATATGGCTGATGATTCGCTCTCAAAGTACATGGTTAAGTTTAAAAGACAATAGTTATCTTGGTTATGAAAATATTGTAGGAGATGCCGCTCAAATTCGGCAAATCCGAATTTTTTCTGGACGTTTGTATGATTGGCATTAAGGTTAAAACAATATGAACATTGAAATATTACAAGGCCAGTTTAAGGTCGTAAATACGTCTATTTTTGATTCAACTGATCCACGATTAGATGA
The DNA here is from genome assembly GCA_003584875.1 of Methylococcales bacterium. Lineage (GTDB taxonomy): Bacteria > Pseudomonadota > Gammaproteobacteria > Methylococcales > Methylomonadaceae > Methylobacter_C. Next base: position 5,115 of record QVQD01000135.1, on the reverse strand, counting down.
AATTGCAACATTGGCTCAAACAAATCAATTTATTGAAGCGGCTAGGCTTAGTGAAGCTATCTTAGAGACTGGTATTTATGATGCCAGGCTAATTTGTTATTTTTTGTATGGCTATTGGCAGGAACAGGGCGTAATCAGTCTTATTGAGGTAGTGGATTGTTTAAATAATATTATCGTTAAAAATTGGGAAGCTATTGGGCCTGTTAATAAACGAGAAAAAGTATTTGAAAAAAGCTTGGAATGGATACTTAAGCAAATATTGAAAAAAATACAATATGAAGAAGCTAAAGATACCGTGTTATGGCAAGACTGGAAATCAGATATTAGCTCAGATCATATCGATCAAATATTGCAAATAGGTGACATATTTCGTTTAAGCCTTGATCATCAATTTGAAGACAAAGCAGGATCTTTAATCGATTTATGGAGCAAGATAGAACAATGGTTGCGTATTTTTAAAGAGCTTGAATGTCAGCCACCTGAGCCAGAAGTAGAATTATTGGATGATTTAGATGATGAAATGATTCCAGATCAGGTTGATATTTTGCCTGCTGCTGAAATAAAAGCCCCATCATTCGCTCTTGAAAGTTCTTATCATATGGATTTGCTGATTAAAAAATTAGCAGCATTTGAGCGCTTACTTGAAGATGATAAGTTTCCTAAAGCGGCATTATTGGCTCAGGATATTAACCAAACCGTCAGTAATTTTGATCCTAAGCTTTATTTTCCTAAAGTTTTCGAGACCTTTATCAGATTGCAAGCGATTAATTATGAAGAATTATCTAATGCTTATCAGAGAGATGAACAGCATTGGAAGATGATGCAAGATTGGTTAAAAGTAGATATAGATAGTTTTATAAATAATTAGGAGGCGGTTATGGGTTTTTTAGTTACGGGTAGTGCTCTACTTAAATGTACTTTTGGTGCGGCTCCTTCAGCATTGATGGTATTACCAACTAATTTTGTGATGGTCAATATGCCGGCTGCCAATATTATGGATCATATACCCTTGCTGAACATTATGCCGTTTGGTACATGCACTAGCGTCGCTAATCCTATGGTTGCAGCGGCTATGGCAATACCTCCATTTACGCTTAAACCTATGCCTTGTATACCGATGACTATGGCGCCTTGGGTGGTGGGTAAACCTACTATTTTAATAGGCAATATGCCTGCGCTGAGTAATGATAGTAAATTGATGTGTATGTGGGGCGGCTGTATAGGCGTCAATTTCGCTGGACAAGCTGTAGTCCAGCTTTGATGATTTTTCTCCTATATTTTTATAGAGAAATTTATGTGGTCTGCTGAGGGTTCAGGTGCTTGGTCTGCTGCTGGCTTTGCTGCCATAGAAAATACTTTATGGCATGAAAATAGAAGAGCGCCCATTGAATTAGCTTGGCTGCAACAAAGTTGGGAAGACCCTGCGCGTTTTGGGGTAGCGCTACATACTTATTGGCAACGTCGACAAGGAAGTCCGTCCAAAAGTATACCTTGGGCTCGATATGATTTTTATCATGATGTATTAGTCAGGCAAAAAGATCAAACAGCCGCAGCTTTGATTTGGTTTGAAAACGAGAGTTGGCAAACATGGTCTTATGCAGAGTTAGGTCAAGCGGTTAATAGTTTGGCGGCTACTTGGGAAGCAGTTGGGGTGCAGCCAGGAGAAACCTTGGCCATCTTATATCCCCAAGGACCACTATGGTTAATGGCTTTATTAGCTGGATTAAGGTTAGGTTTGGTGGTGACGCTTTTGCCACCGCAAGGCAATTCCTTTGTGAGACGTCGCCTAAATAATTTAGAGCCGCAGTGGTTGGTGATGGATCAGTTATATAAACACCAAATTGATGCCATCTGGTATGAAAAAGTATTACCGAATACTTTATCTTCGGTTTTACCTAGTCGTCGTTCTTTTGAATATCCAGGTACGACTGCTGTTGTTCAGTGTTTTGACCCAACGAGTGCGACACCGGATTTGCTTTGTCCAATTGATGCCGATAGCCTTTATTTAAATGCTATTCGAGATGGAATTTTTGCTTTAGGTATTCAGGTTGGGCAACGATGTGCAGCACCAGGCTGGCATGGTTTGGAAAGTCAACCGGCGATGATATTAGCGGTGTTAATGTGTGGGGGTGCTTGGATACATATCAATTTTTCTGACCTGAAAAAACAACCAGAACGCTTGTTGGAACAGCCCATTGATGTATTAGGCGTAAGTCGATCCTTGCGAGATTTATTACAACTTAATCCATTAAGCACTGAAAAATCTTGGCGCTATTGGTTTCGTCATCCCTCTGAATCAGATGACTTTTCTTTATGGCAAGATTTTATTGAAGATTGGCAGCTAGAAAATAGTTATTCGGGTAATGTTTTATGTAATGCCGCAAGAGGTGGGGCCATTTTGTTTTCACCGAGGCGACGAGGACAAGCTCATCATCAAGTTTTGCCCGCTGCAGGTTTGAGTTGGCAATTGGGTGTGGTTGATGCACCTGATCTCCCTACTGTTGAGGGGTGGGGGCGACTGGCCTTAGGTAAGAAAGAAGAGGAAGAGATAGTTTGGACAAATACGCCTTATATAGTCACGCCCTATCTTAAAATATGGAATTATTTAGGACAGTATCCTCGAGGTCGTGCTGGACGAACTTATCACCAGCAAGAAGTTTTGAAGTTACTGGCTGATAAAGTTAAATATCTAGCTTTGGTAGAAGCCTTTGTTCATGGTACCGATAATGACTCGCAGTATGTGCTCTTGGCCTTTGGTCCCAATGTCGATACCGTAGCCATAGAAGCCAGTATTGAATTTGAATTAGGCAATGATTTTTTGCCAGATCGTATTGAGTGGTTGCCTCTGTTACCGCAACGTAACGAGGAGGGAGGTGCTGACCATGATTGGTGCCAATTTCATTATTCAACCGGAGAGCTGTATCGGAGGCAACGTAGCGATATTTATCGTTGCTTGTCGGAATTGAAGGGGATGATTTTGGGTTGAATGTGAGAAGTGGTGGGGGTTTTGTTTAGATAGTAGTGGTTTGAAAGGAGGTTTTGGATAAATTAGTTGGTTTTTGAGTTTGGTATTAATCGTCGTATATGTGATCGGATAAAATAAGTTTGGATTAAATGACAGCCCTTATGATAATTTTTTAGTGATGAGAATTAGTTAATTTTATGAATGCTAGAATTGCACTTCAGAGTTAAATTCACAAATCAATTTAAGGGTGCTGGTTCTTTTTAAGCGTCTTCAATAATATAAAGTTAGGAGTATAAAATGGCACTACAAAATTGGATGGCACGTATTTCAGATGATACGCGACTCAGTCAAGTAACTTTTCCTGCAACACATGATAGCGGTATGAGTCAAGGAAGTGCTCAATTTAAAACACAAGATGTAGAAGTACATATGCAATTAAAGTATGGAGCTAGGCAGCTGGATTTACGCATTGTAAAGGTAGATGAAGTATATCAGGCCTACCACGGCAGTAGCCCCCTCATAGAGTACGGAGAAACTTGGGACTCCATCACCAACGGCGTGGTTAGCTTCATGGCCGAGTTCCCAACTGAAGTGTTAATATTAAAAATGGACAAGCAGAAGCCGAAAGATTTTTTATTGATTAAAGAGCTAAACGATAAATTAAAGAGAGCGAACGTACCTGCTCCTGCAGCGGGGGGCTGGTTAAACGGAGCTAGATATATAGATACAATGACCATGCGTTCATTAAGAGGAAGGATTCTTATTTGCTCAAAAGAAGATAATTTAACTACATGGGTTGAAAAGTGCGAGCCCATACATGCGGCGATCCAATTTTGTGTATGGAGAAAAAAAGAGAAAGAACCTTATACAGTGAAAGAAGAAGTCGGTATCTCAAATGAATACCCGCACTACATTTTATTGGGTCAATCCGACGGCGAATATAGCAATATTCTTTATCACCGCCATATTTTACAGAAGCAAGAATCGATGAGAGATATATTTAAGAGAACTTGGAGAGGGTACGGGCTGAGAGGCATATGGTTCAATACCTTCTACTGGACTGAGTGCATCAGAGACAAAAGTATTGAAGTATGGAATGAGGACAATAAATGGCGCAGGGATGCTCTATGGATTAACGATCCCAATAATAGGCAAAATGTTGCCAGCCTCGATTTTATAGATGAGGAGCGTGGCACATATATCGTGATGAAAAACCCTAATTATCATATGGAGTAAAGAGCTCGTAGGTTGAGGTAAGTTATAACGAACCCCAACACAACACACGACTGTTGGAGGGTATATTGCTTCACTCTCAACGCAATACCGGACATGTTGGGGTTCGCGTTGCTTCACCCCAACCTACAATAATAAAACGAAAGTATTAATTAAATGCCACAAGATGTAGCCCGTAGGTTGGGGTAAGTGATAACGAACCCCAACACAACACACGACTGTTGGGGGGTGTATTGCTCCACTCTCAACGCAATGCCGGTCATGTTGGGGTTCGCGTTGCTTCACCCCAACCTACAATAATAAAATGAAAGTATTAATGTAATGGCACAAGATGTAGAGTTTGGTTATGAGATTATCGAATGATTCTACTGACCATAAAACTCGTTGGTTGGGGTAAGTGATAACGAACCCCAACACAACACACGACTGTTGGAGGGTATTTTGCTTCACTCTCAACGCAATACGGGACATGTTGGGGTTCGCGGTGCATCATCCCAACCTACAATAATAAAACGAAAGTATTAATGTAATGGCACAAGTTGGAGAGTTTGGTTATGAGATTATCGAATGATTATACTGACCATAGAACTCGTAGGTTGGGGTAAGTGATAACGAACCCCAACACAAGACACGACTGTTGGAGGGTATATTGCTTCACTCTCAACGCAATACGTGACATGTTGGGGTTCGCGTTGCTTCACCCCAACCTACAATAATAAAACGAAAGTATTAATGTAATGGCACAAGATGTAGAGTTTGGTTATGAGATTATCGAAAGATTATACTGACCATAAAACTCGTAGGTTGGGGTAAGTGATAACGAACCCCAACACAACACACGACTGTTGGAGGTGTATTGCTTCACTCTCAACGCAATACGTGACATGTTGGGGTTCGCGTTGCTTCACCCCAACCTA
>QVQD01000148.1 GCA_003584875.1 Methylococcales bacterium | reverse complement strand
GTTGTTAGTACATCTAATGAACGAGTAATGTTTCTTGGATCTTCCATCATGTGAGTAATCAACAATCTAACGATATTGTCATACTCACGGTCTACTTTTTCATCACGACCAGTAATATTAGGAACTTCTTCAACTGACATTCTAGCAAAAGCATCTAAGGCATGGTCTAGCATGCTTTTTACTAGATCAATCATGTGATCCACTTCATGCCTGGGTAAACTGTTAACATCACCTGAAATCTTGATAGCCGATTCAGCAATACGTACCGCTTTATCACCGACTCTTTCTAATTCATGAATTATTTTAATGATGGTTAGCAATAATCTCAAATCAAATGCTGTAGGTTGTCTTAGAGCTAATATCTGAGTACATTCCAAATTTATCTCTTTTTCAATCTCATCAATTTGGCCATCTTGAGCTATCACTTTTTCAGCTAGCTCAAGATCATTAGTAGTTAGCGCATCTATGGCTAACTCTAATTGCTGCTCAACCAAACCACCCATGGCTAAAACTTTATTACGTACATCTTCCAATTCTTTATTGAATTGTTCCGATATATGATGACTTATTTTGCTGTTTTCCATTATCTGCTCCTAATTAGCCATATCGACCGGTAATATAGTCTTCAGTTTGTTTTTTACTAGGATTAGTAAATAACTCACTGGTCGTACCAATCTCTATCAATTCACCCATATACATAAATGCGGTGTAATCTGATACACGTGCAGCTTGTTGCATATTATGAGTCACGATAACAATGGTATATTTTTCTTTAAGCTCATTTATAAGCTCTTCAACTTTTAGTGTTGAAATTGGATCCAACGCCGAAGCAGGCTCATCTAACAATAAAACTTCAGGCTCAATCGCAATGGCTCTAGCAATAACTAAACGTTGTTGTTGACCACCTGACATACCTAAGGCATTGTCATTTAAACGATCTTTCATTTCGTCCCATAATGCTGCACCGCGTAAAGCTTTTTCAACGGTCTCTTCCAAAATACGCTTATCGTTGATACCTTGAATTCTTAAGCCATAAGCAACATTTTCAAAGATAGACTTTGGAAATGGATTTGGCTTTTGAAATACCATACCTACGCGTCTACGTAAGGCGGCAACATTGACAGATTTATCATAAATGTTGTCGCCGTCTACTAAAATTTTACCTTCAATTCTAGCGCTATCAACCAAATCGTTCATGCGATTGATACAACGTAACAATGTTGATTTACCACAACCACTAGGCCCAATATAAGCAGTTACTTTTTTCTTTTGCATTTCCATGTTAATGCCATGTAATGCCTGTTTTTCACCGTAAAACAGATTTAGGTTTTCTACTTTAATACAGGTTTCACTAGGTTGCTGTTGCTTTGCATCCTTGTCTCGTAAAACTGAGCTCATATCAATTGAATGTGATCTTACATTTTGTGCTGTCATTTGTTTAACCTTCTAGTGCCCGATATTTTTCCCGCAAATTATTTCTGATGACAATCGCAGCCAAATTTAGGCCAATAATTACCAACACTAGTAATAATGCAGTCGCATAAACCAATGGTCTCGCCGCCTCAACATTAGGGCTTTGAAAACCAACATCATAAATGTGAAATCCAAGATGCATAAATTTTCTATCTAAATGCAAAAATGGAAAGTTACCATCTAACGGTAAAGTAGGTGCTAATTTTACAACACCTACTAACATTAAGGGTGCTACCTCACCAGCCGCCCTAGCAACTGCTAATATTAAGCCAGTCATCATAGCAGGACTTGCCATTGGCAATACTGTCAACCATAAAGTTTCGAGTTTAGTTGCACCTAATGCCAAACTACCTTCCCTGATGGAACTTGGAATACGTGCCAAACCTTCTTCTGTAGAGACAATAACTACAGGCAAAGTTAGTAAGGCTAAAGTAATAGAAGCCCATAATAAACCCGGTGTACCAAATACTGGCGCAGGCGCTGATTCTGGGAAAAATAATTGATCTATATTGCCACCCAAAATATAAACGAAGAAGCCTAAACCAAATACCCCATAAACCACCGAAGGCACACCCGCTAAATTGTTTACCGCTATTCTAATTAAGCGAGTAATGAAACCTTGTTTAGCATATTCGCGCAAATACACTGCCGCGATCACGCCAAAAGGAGTCACAATTAACGACATCATCAAAACCATCATTACAGTACCAAAGATCGCGGGGAAAATACCGCCTTCAGTATTAGCTTCACGTGGTTCATCAGTTAAAAATTCTAGCGCTTTGTTTCCATAATGAAAGACTTTTTCAAACACATTCATGTTGTTGGGTTGAAAAACTCTAACGACTTTCGCCAACGGTATAACCAATTCAGCACCGTTTTCGGCTTTTGCCACTAAACTATCAGTCCGTAACTTCTGATAAAGCCCTGTCAACTTAGCTTGATATTGCTTGTATTCAGTTTCTAAAGCTGTTTTTTCAGTAGCAATCTCTTGTTTTGCCGCATCATCTAAAGAATTTTTCAGTTCAAGTCTTCTTTGTTTTAGCCTTAGACGTTCTAAAGCATAATTGATGGCTCCAACTTCTTTCTTTTCAATATGCGCAATTTCTTTAAATATCACTAAAGCTTCAGAAATTTTAGACTGTAATACTGGCCAAGCTTGTTCACCGCTGGCAATAACATTTCCGCCTTCTTTAACTTGGAGTAACTGTCCATAAAAGTTACCCCACTCACGACGCTCAACCACTATCAAGTCAGTGGGTTGAGTATGCTCTTTAATATTACGTTCTTGTATCCAACGAAAATCAGCGCCAGTTAGATCTCTATTACCGGTTTTAACTAAATACTGAACTAAAGTATCTTCATTATCAGCCATGACAAAGCCTGTGCTTTTTGCCATAGCTGCGGGTGTAATGCTCGTCTCTACTTTTTCACCAATAATCACTTGAGGTTGTTTATCGGGCTCTTGATAACTAAATTGGTGAACTTGATGTGGCCAAAAATGACCTACACCACGTCCAACTACTAGAGCCAAAACTCCAAGAACCATGATAAGACTTAAGCTGACCGCTGCTGCATTCAGCCATATCCAAGGGGTGCCGCTTTTAAACCATAATCTAATCATAATGAACTATATTTTTCGCGTAAGCGCTGACGAATAACCTCAGCCAACGTGTTAAAAACAAACGTAAATACAAACAACACCAAGGCTGCTAAAAACAACACTCGGTAATGAGTACTATCTACTTCCGATTCAGGCATTTCTACAGCAATATTAGCAGCCAAGGTTCTTAAGCCTTGAAAGATACTGATATCCATCACTGGAGTATTACCCGTTGCCATTAATACAATCATAGTTTCACCAACAGCACGACCCAGACCGATCATGACCGCTGAAAAAATACCAGGACTAGCTGTTAATAATACGACCTTAGTCATGGTTTGCCATGGCGTTGCACCTAATGCCAATGAACCTACAGTCAGATGCTTAGGCACACTAAAAATAGCATCTTCAGCAATTGAGAATATGGTTGGGATCACCGCAAATCCCATCGCTATACCAACTACTAGAGCATTACGTTGATCATAGCCTATGCCAAATTCGCTCTTAAACCATTCACGTAAACTACCATTGAATAATAAAGCTTCTAAAGGAACGCTTACGCTAAATGCAAACCAAGCACTCAATATGATAACTGGAACGAGTAAAGCCGCTTCCCAACCACCTGGAATGCTTTGTTGCAGTTCTTTTGGTAAATATTGCCAAGCATAGGCAAACAACATAACGCCTAATGGAATGATCATAAACAACGAAAACAGACCCGCCAAATGCTCCTCTATAAAAGGAGCTAGCCACAATCCAGCTAGAAAACCTAAAATTACAGTAGGTAACGCGCCCATGAGTTCAATAGACGGCTTAACATATTGACGCATTTTTGGTGTCATGAAGTAAGCGGTATAAATTGCACCCATTAAGGCTAAAGGCATAGCCATCAGCATGGCATAAAAAGCCGCTTTCAATGTACCGAACACCAACGGTGTAAAACTATATTTCGGTTCAAAATCACTATTAGCAGAAGATGATTGCCAAATGTAATCAGGCTTTGGATAGCTTTCGTACCAAACTTCTTGCCAAAGTGAACTTAAAGAGACTTCAGGATGTTCGTTATCAATTTTCCAATAACTAATTTTGTTGTCGTCTGATTGAACTAGCAGTGTATTAGCTCTAGGTGAAATAGCTGCACTTATTGGAAGCGCATTACTGATACGTTCTTTAATCATTTCACGTTCAGACGTTGAATGATAAATACCCATCATGCCATCTGTATCTAAAGTTACAAAACCTTTACGACGTTGTTCTGGATTGATAGCTATAACCGCTTTATCAGAAACTTTGAAGACTCTAGTTTTTTGCATGCTGAAGCGATTTTGCTTATCTCTCACTTTACTCCATTGAGAAACCAAACCGCTGGTATCGCCAATCATCAAAGAGATATCACCATTCAAGAATACAGCGCTGGAAACTTTAACTCCAGGTTCAAGAATATTTTGCTCATTAACAAGAGTAGGCGCAGTTTTATCGATAATATCAAACAAAGCAAGTTGTCCAGAATTACCTAATAAATAGAGATTACGTTCTTCTTTATCAATCAGGATATCGGTGACTTCGCTTGCTGAATAATCTAGCACTGAATCAGTTCTAGTAACGGTGGCCTCATCATCAAACAAGGTTTTTTCTTTTTCAAAATGCGCCAAACGAATTTTATCTGCACTACGCACTATAATAGTACTAGCGCCTTCGCCTATTCTAACGGCAATCTTTTCTAATGCTGCACCTGTTTCATCAACCAACAAAGGCTCTTCACCCATCGGATAACTTATTACTGGATTGATTTTTCTGATCTTATCCGCATAGGTGACTTTATACTGATGCTTAACGATAATGGCTTTACCATTCGATAAACCATAAATAACAGCACCTTCACTATTAGGACTACCTTGAGAAAAACTCACGATATGTGCGTCTTCAGGTATCTTTAAAGTTTCTGTTGAAATGTTTTTTCCAGTAGACACTTCGAAGAAGATAACTTGTCCTGAATCAGTAAATCTAACAGCGACTTCGTTTTGTTCTTCAACGCCCAACAATACGGTTTTACCTAAACCGGCTTCGGGCACTTCATATTGCTTAACCGATTCGGCATCTGCTGAAAGGAATAGAGGGAATACCACATATAACAAATAGAAAAAGATCAAAGCAATAGCAACGATAACACCTAAGCCACCGATTACTACGCCATAGCGAGCTATGCTGTCTTTTATCAACCGCCAACGTTCATGAACGCTACCAGATGTTTTTGTTATAGCTGGGGAATAATTTGTTTGATTGTTTATTTCAGACATGAGCAGCTTATAAATTAAATTGTGACAATGATTACCGACCTCAAAAAAAAGGGCTGAAATTCACTTTCCGAACTTCAACCCCTTTCCATCTGACTGTCAGTATTAATGATGACTATCGTCGAGGGGATAATTCATTAACCAGACTAACTTCCTTGTTAATTTTCATCCACTACTATTACGAATAATTACTGATCTGACCGTCTTATTTAAGAGTAGTCAAAACTTTATCAACAACTTTAGCTGGTAATGGGATATAACCATCTTTTATAACAACTTGTTGACCAATTTTAGATAGAACCATTTTCAAGAATTCGTTTTCTAAAGGTGCCAAAGGTGTGTTAGGTTTTTTATTAACATAAATGAACAAATAACGTGTTAATGGGTAGCTACCGTTAATTGCATTTTCAGGTGTTGCTTCAACAAATGGTTGGCCATCTTTTTTAGCTAAACCGATCATTTTCACGCCTGAAGTTGAATAACCCATGCCTGAATAACCGATACCGTTAGCAGAAGAAGTCACTGATTGAACCACAGAAGCAGAACCAGGTTGTTCGTTCACGTTACTTTTAAAGTCACCTTTACATAAAGCATGTTCTTTAAAATAACCATAAGTACCTGATACAGAGTTACGTCCGTATAATTGGATACTTTTAGAAGCCCATGCAGGCACACCCGCTTCACCCCAATTAGTAATATCTGCAGCTTGACCACATTTACGAGTCGTTGAGAAAATTGCGTCAACTTGAGGAATACTCAAACCTTTAATGGGGTTGTCTTTGTTAACCATAACAGCCAATGCATCAATCGCTACAGGAATAGCAGTTGGTTTGTAACCATATTTATCTTCGAAAGCAGCTAATTCGTCATCTTTCATTTCACGGCTCATAGGGCCAATGTTTGAAGTGCCTTCTGTTAACGCTGGTGGCGCAGTAGAAGAACCTGCTGCTTGAATTTGAATATTAACGTTAGGGTATTCACGGTTGAATTCTTCAGCCCACAAAGTCATTAAGTTAGCAAGTGTGTCAGATCCAACACTTGTTAAGTTACCAGAGATACCATTTGCTTTTTGATAAGCAGGTACCGCAGCATCAACAGTTTGTACTGCATTTACCGAAACGCTGAATAATGCTGATGTAGCAAAACCCATTGCTGCGATCAACGATTTAGTTTTAAAGGATATTTTCATCATCAAATCTCTATGTTGGTTATTGTGGGGCAATTATGCAATTTTAACATTACAAGAATATGGAGGTTTTATTACAAGGTCATTACATTGTTAATTTTTTCTTAATAATGCATCAGTCAATATGGAAATTTTAGATTGAATTATCTTCATCCAATAATGATTTTGCATAAGTAAGCGATAGCAATTGCGCACAACCAGGCTCTAAAGCAAACCAATCTTCAGGCATCTTCAAGCGCACGAATGCCGATGTGGGTAATAACTTATTGGTTTCTGGTAAGCGCGTAGCACCTACCAAATAGACCAACAAGTCTTCCAAATCTGGATTATGACCGACAAGTAAAACTCTAGTCGCATTGATAGGACAATCTGCTAATACCGCCTTAATAGCTTCAAGCCCTTCTTGATACATGCGCCTATCTTGCTTAATATCTAAACCCTCAACTGCTAGAGCTTTATGAGCAATGTTTGCAGTTGAGATTGCTCGCTTTGCAGGAGAACTGATCAGATGATCTGGCTGTAAATTCTGTTGCAACATCCATTCAGCGACGCGCTGTACTGCAGCCTTGCCACGTTTTTTTAAAGGTCTATCAAAGTCATCAACCGCAAGATCGCGATCGGATTTTCCATGTCTTAGTAGACATAATTCTTTACTCATATTAATCACCGATATATTTAAAAAGCAGGCAATATTAAAACTAGGTTACGATAGCCCTTGATTGTTACACTGTCATTAAATGTTAATACGACATTGTTAATATTACTGGATAATACTTTTATCCAATTCCTACCCTAACCATCAAACGTCTTTAATATGCCTTTATCATTTAACTTTATAACAAGTTTAAGTGCAAAGAAATTTATTGCCAAACTTAGCGATAAGGCTACTGTGCAGTTGGTTTCTAAGCAATATTCGTTAAAAACATATTATGACAGCTTTGACTGGCGACTTTATGCAAAGGGTATCAGCTGTGAATTTAATCGCTCAAAAACAAACTCTAGCCTTATTTTAAGAACACTCAATGATGATGGTGTTTTGGCAAGTGCTGACTTAAATGAAGTCCCTCACTTTAGCCATCAATTACCTTCAATAGAAGTTCGTCATATTGTCGAGCCCTTATTAGATTGTCGAGCGCTCATCGCCGTCTGTAATTTAGATTTCGAAACCTATAGCCTCAATATTCTCAACAGCGATGAAAAAATTATCCTACGTTTAATCTTAGAAGATCACGAACTTTTTGATAATCGTATCATTTTATTGCCTATCAAAGGATACGACAAAGCCACGGAACAAATTGTTGAACTACTCACTACTGATTTTGGTTTAGTTCCCAACCACAAACCGCTATTACTAACCGCTTTACACATGCAAGGCCGTAAACCTAATGACTATAGCTCAAAGTTAAATATCAACCTAGACCCTGATATGCGGGCTGATATTGCTACTAAATATATCTATAGCCATTTACTAAAAGCTATTAAAGATAACGAGCAAGGTACTATTGCTGATATCGATAGTGAGTTTTTGCATGATTTTAGAGTGGCCGTTAGAAGAACCCGTGCAGGTCTTAGCCAACTTAAAAACCTTTTGCCTGAAAACTCCAGCCAATACTATACCGATTTCTTTTCTTGGTTAGGTCAAGTCACCGGTACAACTCGGGATTTAGATGTTTATTTGCTTAATTTTGCAAACTATAAAGACAGCCTGCCTGAATCAATGCGCGATGATTTACTGCCACTTTATGATTTTCTGCTGATTAAGCAAAATCAGGCACAAAAAGAACTCGCAACAAAATTACGTTCCACTCGCTACCTAACAACCATCTCCGAATGGGAGCAGTATCTCAAAGCACAAGCACCTCTGATGCCTGTTGAGCCCAATGCTAAACTGAGCATTAAACAACTTGCTGATCGACGTATTTGGAAAAATTTCAAGAGAGTTTTACAAGAAGGTGACGTGATCACTGAACACTCACCAGCAGAAACCTTACATGATCTTAGAAAGTCTTGTAAAAAGTTACGTTATTTAATGGAGTTTTTCCAAAATCTTTATCCTGAACAACAAATCAAAGTCTTTATTAAAAATCTTAAAGGCTTGCAAGAAGTTCTAGGTGATTTTCAAGACTATGCCATACAAGAATCAACTTTAAAGCAATTTAGCGAAGAAATGCTTGCCAATCAAGTACCGGCTAATACCCTCCTTGCCATGGGCGTACTCATTCAAAATTTAGATACCCTAAGAACTCAGGCACGCGAGGACTTTTCTGCTAAATTCTCACACTTTAAACATCAAGATAACCAAGAAACACTAAAACTTTTGCTAAAGGATTAACCCAACAAATCGCTGACTACGCTCTTAAATCTTACTATTTCATTAGCGCTAATCAGAACTCGACTCCTGTTTAAATAACTTGTTTTTATGGCACCTATTAAGTTTCCTGAGCTACAACAATTAGAAAGCATCATCGAACAACTAGGTGATCGAGCCCAAACGACCATTATTGAACGCATCGTTTTTAGAGGGCATGAGTTTCCTATACATTGCATTACCTTAGGTTCTGACCGTCCTGATGTGCCCGTCTTAGCTTTTTTTGGTGGCGTACATGGATTAGAAAAAATTGGCTCTCAGGTTATATTGTCTTTTTTAGAAACGATTAGTCATTTATTAGACTGGGATAAGGAATTCCTTGCTAGATTAGAAAACTCTCGTTTGATTTTTGTTCCCATCGTCAATCCAGTGGGTGTCTACATGGGTACTCGTTGCAATGGGAACGGCGTTGATCTCATGCGCAATGCGCCCATAGAAGGCGAAGGCGTTACTCGAATTTTTAGTGGCCAGCAACTATCACCGCATTTACCCTGGTATCGTGGCGATCCACTTAATATGGAAAAAGAAGCGCTAGCAGTCTGTCGCGTAGTTGAAGAACATCTTTTTAATGCGCCACTCTCTATTGCTTTCGACTTACATTCAGGCTTTGGACTTAATGATCGCCTATGGTTTCCCTACGCCTCGTCAAAAACTCCCTTTGCCTTTCTTGCGGAAATCTATGCATTAAAAGCTCAGCTAGATCTTTGCTATAAACATCATATTTATAAAATAGAACCGACTTCTAATGAATATATGATCAATGGTGATTTATGGGACTTTTTATTTAATGAATTTATAGTACAAGAAAAAAATGAACGGGTGTTTTTGCCATTGACCTTAGAAATGGGCTCATGGCTGTGGTTGCGAAAAAGCCCTTTACATTTATTTTCACGCTACGGCTTATTTCACCCGTTGTTACCTCATCGTCAACAACGTATCTTTAGACGCCACTTCGCTTTATTTGATTTTTTACATCGCAGCCTTTTGTATCCAGAAAAATGGACGCCGCTTACGCCACAACAAAAGCATGACAACTATCAAACAGCCTTAAAGTTTTGGTATGAATAACTCAACAGCACAGCGCTGGATATTGCTCAGAGGTCTAGCTCGTGAATCAAGACACTGGGGAGCTTTTATAACACAACTCCAGGCCATGTTTCCTGAGGATGAAATAAACTTATTGGATCTACCTGGCACTGGCCGCTTTTATCAAGAAACCAGTCCTAATAACATTCAAGCTATCTGCCACCAGCTTCGAGCCCAAGCGCTAGATAAAGGTTACTTAGACCAACCCGTCAACATACTTGCTTTATCACTAGGTGCAATGGTAGCGTGGGAATGGATGCAATGTTATCCAGAAGATATTGCTACAGCCACTCTCATGAATACCAGTTTCTCTAACTTAAGTCCTTTTTACCAAAGGCTACGCTGGCAAAGTTACCAACAATTTCTTAGTCTGGCAGTGACGCGCAACATCAAACAGAAAGAAGCCAAAATATTACAGCTAACCAGTAATAGTCGCGCTGACGATCAGTGTATTTTATTAGAATGGGAAACCATTCAATCCGAACAGCCCATCAGCTTTAAAAATAGTCTTCAGCAGATTTGTGCAGCAGCGACTTACAAACCGAGTAAGAGCAAACCACCCTGCCCAGTTTTATTGCTTAATAGCCTTCAAGATAGATTAGTCTCGCCTCTTTGTTCAATAGCTATCCAAAAACAATGGCAACTAGAACTCCGCAGCCATCCCAGTGCAGGTCATGATTTAACCCTCGATGCGGGTGATTGGGTAGTTAGGCAATTAAAGGATTGGTTGGTGTAGATTAAATAAGTAACATTCAATCCTTTGCAATGGAGTCAAAACTCACGAGTTTTGTTGCTTGGCGTAGCGATAGCGTAAGCCAAGCATTTATTG
>QVQD01000232.1 GCA_003584875.1 Methylococcales bacterium | reverse complement strand
TTGCCCAGTAACTCAGTCATCAAGGATACTGGGCGAATGTGTCGCCCCTACAAATCATTAACTTAATGACATTGGCCCCTACGGTGTTTTTTTATCGTTTCCACGCCGATAAGAAACTTGTGTAGATACCTATGGCTAAAGAGGAGTACATAAAAAGAATACTTTCAAAGTCTCGATAGCGTAACCCATGACTATGAACTACGAAATGTCGGGTTACGCTATCGCTAACCCGACCTACAAAAAACATAGTCATCACAGTGCAATAATAATTTATTAAACTATAATAAATTATTATTAACAGCCTACAAAACCCGCTTAATATTTGATCAAGCCATAAAATTAATGGATAATGTTTGGTTTTCAAACGTATTTATAGTATTTTTTATGAACATTACCATGCTTAAAGCAAAGTTACACCGAGCTACCGTGACGCGTTCAGAATTAGGCTATGAAGGTTCTTGCGCTATAGACGGCACTATTCTTGATTTGTCAGGCATCAGAGAATACGAACAGATACAAATATACAATATTAACAACGGTGCACGTTTTACGACCTATGCAATCCGCGCAGAAGATGATTCTGGTATTTTCTCTGTTAACGGCGCGGCTGCTAGATTAGCCTGCCCCGGAGACCTTATTATTGTTTGCGCTTACGCTAGCTTAGATTCGAAAGAAGCTGAGCACCATAAACCAACTCTGGTTTATTTTAATGAGAAAAATGAAGTGTTGCGTACTGCATCGACTATTCCTGTACAACCTTTATAAGACCTTGGCTATATAGCTCTCCCCTAAATTCAGACTCAAGGTTCAGGACACAAAACAAAGACTTAAGACAACCATCAGACCTAGACTGGTAGGCCGGAATAAGACTTTTCGAGCGTAAGCGAGAAAAGTGTTTCCGGCATTCAAACCACTAACTTGCCTGAAACGCAACCACGCACTTCACTATCGTTCAGCACATCCTATAAAATATTTGTTTATTATTAATTTCCAGCACTTTTAATCAAACCACTCCACTTGGGCGCCCCTATTCCAGCCTACATCTAATTTAAAAAATAAAAACTCATGAGTTTTGACTCCAAAAACACATAAGCCGTAAAATCATAAATCCTGATAACAGGGCATTTTGTTTAGCCATACACTTCTCATAGTAATGTATGACTTTAGGATTCATTTTTTATTAATTTTAAAAAAGTACCAGCCATCATTTCAATAAAACTCTGTAATGACAGATTAGAATCAAATTCTTTAACCTTCTTTAAGCTTCTTCGCCTCATTTCCAATTTGCGGGACTTGGCCTCGTTCAATAGCCCATACAAAAGGCATTATCACTCAGACCTAGGCGTTTACTCATAGTACCTAAGGCATAGCCGGTTTTTTTACAAGAGTTCAGACATTAAAGAGACTTGATACGCCAGTTCAATAATATCAAAGGCGGTTTTCAAAATATCCACTAGTGTTTTTTTGAAGGAACTTGCTTAGTTTCAGGCAGTTCAATATTTAATAAATAGGGCATGTTTTTGGGTCGCGCTTCTATTAAAAAGTGTACACACAAATTAGCAGACAGATGCACCACCGAAAAATCAATTTAAATCAATAACTTTCATCAAGCAATTAACAGCGCAAACGCGAACATAAAATCTATTTACATTACTTTCTTTTCTGTTAAATTCCTTTCGCTTTAAGAAATACGAATACCAAATCATAATTTAAAGAGACAAATTGAATGATTATTAAAATTAATTGGATAAGACAATTTTTAATGGGGCTAACTACCGCGCTTGGCTTAAATCTAATATTAATGTCTGGATCGGCTTGGGGGCAAGGAAGTTCAGAACCAACAACTTTTAAGTCAGCACCAACAGGCACCGTGATTAATCAATTTGGAAAAAACAGCATGAACTTATGTATCCCTGCATTAGAGCAAGCTTACCCAAATGGCATCAAGATATCAAATCTTCACCAGCCATGGATGGATGGTGACTATTTAAACACACAGAAAATACCCTATGTAAAAGGAAATGTATCAAACGGTGAATCGGTTTTCAAAACAACTCTAACTAACCAAACACGTCATTTCAGAGGCAATGGGATACCTACTCACAATACAGGTATATTTCCTGTTGTGCCCAGAACACAAGCCTATAACATTTATCATGGTGCATTAGGCGACAATGCTGAACATCCAACTGCAGATTTAATACCCATCGAACCCTATGATTTAGATATAACAGTTAATCGAAATCCCATTTATTCATCAACACCCTACTGTATGGAATCTCTAGTTGTGGGTGTCGCAACACAAACACATGCAGTGTGGCATGCAAATATTGCTAACACAGATGGCGCTGATAACCATTGGGTAGATCCAATTGCAGCACTTCCAATGGACCAGTGCTGGGGTCATCCTTATAACAAAGAATATCATTATCATGGTTATTCTTGGAGATGCTTTCCAGACCAAGGTAATGCAAATGAACACTCACCTTTAATGGGTTATGCTATGGATGGTTTTGGTATATTTGGACCAAGAGGCGAAAATGGCATTATGGTGCAAAATGCTGATCTTGATGAATGCCATGGTCATTTTGGCGTTATCGAATGGGATAGTGTATTAGTTTATATGTATCATTATCACCTCAACAATGAATACCCATATGGACCTGGTTGCTTTAGAAGCCAACAAACTTATTATGATGCCATTTCAAATGCACATACCCATGTGCCCATGCGCAGCTTAGTTAAGGGACCCAATGAAAAACTTTTTGCTCATTAAAAAAATACAACAGAGCATAAATTTTATATTGACACGTTTTATAACCACCAAAGAACCATTCAAACACTGGAGATTTGTCAAAGGTTAATTTTGAATTGGAACTAAATATTGCTGAACAATTTTCCCAGTAAAACATTAACGCAATAGTTTTTAATAACAAGATGATTTTAAACAATATGGAATACAAAAAATGAGACTACTTATATTCACTTTATTAGTCAGTCTAGCGGTATTCGTAAGCAACTCAAAAGCAGATTCCAACCAAGAAAAGACTTACAACTGGACAGGAGCATATGCTGGCGCTAACTTAGGCGCTGTTTGGAGTGGCTCACGATTTACGGCTAACAACGTCGTTTTTTTACCTGATAGTGGAACATACAGCGGCTCAATCAACGCGACAGACCTTAATCCTGGTGTGCAACTAGGCTATCTTAAACAGTTTAAAAAAAATTGGGTAGTAGGTGCTGAAGCTGATTTCACCTATCCTTCTAGTAGCGGCCATTACAAGTACAAAGATACGGTATTGATTGGTCAATACGATCAATTTACACTGCATAACAACTTACAAGGCTCTTTAAGACTACGAGCTGGTTATGCTATTGAGTGCTTCTTACCCTTTATTACAGTCGGTGTTAGTTTTGCCGACGTGGGTCTTAGCTACAATAACGAACTTAAGGATAATTACTCTAAAAACATCACCCAAACAGGATGGGTACTCGGCGGTGGATTAGAGTACGGAGTACTAAGTAATCTATCGGTGCGCACAGAATACCTGTTCACCGATTATGGCAAAGCTCTTAACTTAAATATTCCTACATTAGCTAATTTCACAGATAGCACAGGTGGAGCACAAGGTAGCTTATATAGTCATGTCGTCCGAGCGGCTATTAACTATCGATTTTAAATATTTAAAACTATAAGCTTATAATGGTTTAATAAAAATATACACTTATACAATTTGATATAGTTAATCAATCAAAAGCTGTTGGGGTTCGTAAGCTTCCCCCAACAGGCTACTACTTTAAATTACCCAACTATTCTGATTTGTCATATCATCTATCTATTATGATAATTCCTTATTAAAACGCAATGCATCGAACTCTTTCTCAAAGCCATGAATAGCACAAGCTATCAAGCCTGCCCTGAATGTGATTTATTAATTGATCTTGTTCAACCCGAAATAGGAGAAAAAATCCATTGCCCTCGTTGTGGGCTATTACTATTAAGACCTCGCAAACAAAGTATCGAACGCACGTTTGCACTCTCTATTGCGGGACTTATCCTATTTGTACCAGCCAATTTTTTGCCTATGGTCGGCATCACTCTCTTAGGTAAAGCCAACACGGGCATTTTATTGTCCGGAGTCATTTCTTTATTTAATGAAAACATGTGGCCCGTATCTATCGTGGTATTTTTGGCTAGCATCCTGTTTCCACTCGCGCATATCAGCTTATCGTTACTGATCAGTGGCCATCTTTATTTCAATCGCTGCAACCGAAATTTAGTCAGTTGGATGCGCTGGATGCATCATCTCGATGAATGGGTCATGCTTGAAGTTTATATGCTCAGTATTATTGTTGCTTGCGTTAAGTTGATGGCCATTTCGCCCCTTATAATTGGCTGGGGGCTTTATGCTTTTATCGCTCTAATTATTGTTACCGCCCTATTAACCAGCAGTCTGGATAAGGAACTTTTCTGGCAACGCATTGAACAATTAAGTAGAGATAACAATCATGCGAGCTAAACAGTGTGCGCTAAAGCAAGGCTTTATCAACTGTCATGATTGTGGCTACTTGGTTAAAATCACTCAGCAACTTTCATCATGTCCACGTTGCCATAGCCACCTACACGAACGAAAACCTCATAGCTTACAACGCACCTGCGCCTTGTTATTAAGCAGTTTTTTTCTATATATACCAGCCAATATCTTCCCTATTATGACCGTCACTCAATTTGGCACAGGTGACGCACATACCATTGCCGGTGGTATTATTGAATTAATTGATGGCGGCATGATTCCTATTGGCCTACTAGTTTTAGTGGCAAGTATTCTTGTGCCCTCTTCAAAGTTAATTGGCATCAGCTTATTATTACTCAGCGTGCATTTTCGCTGGAAAATAAATGCCCGTCGCTGGACTTTCATGTATCGTGTTATCGCTTTTATTGGGCGCTGGTCTATGCTTGATATTTTTATGATTTCTATACTGGTCGACTTAGTTGACTTTACTGGCGTTCAAATCATTGCTGGCCCTGCAGCAATAGCCTTCGCCGCCGTGGTCATACTGACTATGTTTGCCGCTGAAAATTTCGATCCACGCTTACTTTGGGATAACCAATAACGCTTTATGAATGATTTTATCGAACCTGCTTACGAAACCACTCATGCCCCTATCAATAAAAAGCCTGAATTTCACCTAATTTGGCTATTACCGCTGTGCGCATTATTAGTCACTGGCTGGCTAATTTATAAAACCATGTCTGATAAAGGCCCAGAGATTACGATAACCTTTGCCAGCGCAGACGGCTTAGAAATAGATAAAACAAAAATAAAATACCTAGATGTAGAAATAGGTAAAGTTACCAATATAGTCATTAACAAAGACTTAAAAACCATTACCGTCAGCGCAGAAATGCATAAAGAAAGCCGTGACTATTTAACAGAAAACACGCAGTTTTGGGTAGTTCGACCTAAAATTGGCTTAAACGGGGTATCCGGCTTAGGCACTTTAGTATCAGGGGCTTACATAACTATAAAACCCGAAAGCGGTAAATCAGAAGATCACTTTACAGGACTCGATTTAGCGCCCGTATTAAAAACAAATGCTCAAGGCAAAAAATTCATCCTTGAAACAACCAATATTGGCTCGATGGGCCCTGGAACACCCATTAACTTTCATGGCATCACTGTGGGCGAGGTGCTTGAATATGAATTAGCCCCAAACGCCGACAATATAAAATTAACTATTTTTGTTAACGCGCCTTATGAGCAATTCATACGAGCAAATACCCGTTTTTGGATAGACAGCGGTATCAACTTATCAGCAGGAGCCGATGGCTTTAAATTACGGACAGGGCCTTTATCTGCATTATTAGGTGGCGGCATCGCTTTTCGCACCTCTGCAGAAGATAAAGCAGAAGATATTGTGCCTGAAAACACCTCCTTCCAACTATTTGATGATTATGAGCTATCCACCCAAGTCATTTATCATAGAACCATCAAAGTAGTTATGTATTTTGATGAATCAGTACGCGGTTTAAACGTAGGTGCGCCGGTTTTATTACGAGGTATTCCAGTAGGTAAAGTCACTGGTATTAATCTGGAAATCAATGCAAAAACTTCAGAGATACATATTCCCGTTATGGTTGAAGTAGAACCAGAAAGGATTATAGTCGTGAACAAACAAGATAACATGAACTTAAATCAGAACATTGAACATCTGATTAGCAAAGGCTTACGCGCACAATTACAAACAGGCAGCCTATTAACAGGACAATTATTTGTTGGTTTAGATTTATTTCCAAATAGTAAAATAGTGACTCATCAAAATAATACGGGTTATCAGGAGTTTCCAACCACAGCCAATCCGGTCAATCAAATTGCTAATTCAGCGCAAGCGGTATTAGATAAAATCGCCAAACTGCCGCTAGAAACCATGACTAGCGAAATCAACAAAACCCTAGAATCATTACAAGGCACATCAAAAGCAGCAACCGCGACATTAGTTACGGCTAACGGTACCATGGGGACGCTTGATGAGACCATGAAGTCTGCTGATAAAACCATGATTTCTGCTCAAAAGGTTTTAACCACCTTGGAACCAGGGTCGTCTACGCAGTATGAACTCAACCAACTACTCCAAGAACTCACGCAAACGGCCAACTCCGTTAAGCAACTTACTGATTATCTACAAACACATCCAGATTCTTTAATTCGTGGAAAAAAAGAGAACTAGCCATCATGTCAAATAAACACTTAAATGGATTAATTAGCCTATGCATCCTAGGCCTGCTTAGCGCTTGCGCAGCACCACCTACACATTTTTACACGCTGGAGTCACAGAGCAAAGCACCTGAAAGCACGATCACAACTAACAGCAATAAAATACAAATCGGTATGGGACCGCTATCACTCCCGGCTTTACTTGATCGTAAACAGATGGTTAATCACACAGAAAATAACACCATAGAATTAGCAGAATTTGACCAATGGGCTGCACCGCTAAAAGACAACGTGTTAGCTGTATTAACAAAAAATATGTCGACTCTGCAACCGAATGCGATCGTGAGAAGTTATCCGTGGGGTGTTTATGGCGACGTTGATTATAGGGTGATAGTTGATATTAGCCGCTTCGATACCCAACTGGGCAAATCGGTATGCTTGGAAGCAAACTGGGCCATCATGGAAGAAAAAAAACATACGATAGTCAGCAATGGCCAAGCTAAAATTGAAAAGTCCCTGAGCGATAACAGTTACCAAAGCGCCGCACAATTACTCAGCCAATTATTGAGTCAATTAAGCCAACAAATTGCTTTGTCATTGGCACAGGTAGAGCACTAGGAAATCATTCTTAAATTAACTGACGTTACGCAGTAACTTAATTTGGCTGGCTTTTGCCGCGCTGAGCACAGCAGGTTGTGTTGCAATCGAGCCGACTTTTCTTTGAATAGTTTCTAAAGGCTGCGTAAAAGAAAGTCTCTCGCCTTCGAGTGAAAACACCCGATTAACACATTGTTGAGATAGTGACCGAGACTGTGAAAGCCTCTCCCGCATTATGTGAAAACAATAACTTACAAAATAAAAAAGTTATTTTAGCGTTATTTTCATAAAACTTTCACAGTCTCAGTCGCATTATTTGTTTTTTTATAAACCGCTGAATTACTGCGAAACAGCAGTTAACTTAAGTAAACTGCTTAGAGTGACGGGGTTTTAACCCATAGACACCCACTTCGGACAAAGCACAGTGCAAGGCTTAACCTTTTACTGTACCGTCGCTTACTCAGAAAGTTTATCATCCCGACCAACCAACAATTGAGTGTTTATAGCCTGTGAAGTGGAGTCACTGAGCTATTTATAGAACTCTCTAAGCATTTTAGTAATGGCACTGAGCTACCTAAAGAGCTCTATAAGCACTCTAGTAGCGTTACTTAGCTAACTATAGAGTTCTCTGGGCACTAGAGTAGCAATAATGAACTAACTAAAGAGCTCTCTAGGCACTATAGTAGCAATACTGTACTAACTATAGAGCTCTCTAAGCACTATAGTAGCGCTACCACTTTACTTATAAAATACTCTGAACACTCCAGTAATGTATAGGGTTAGGGTGACCAGATCTACTTAAAAGCTTAAATATAGGCTATGCACGCGGCGTGGAGACTATGAGTGCATGCCCTGCCTGCATTAAAACTCGGTAGGAACAGGTCGCGACCTGTCCCTAGTCCACTGATAATTTAAAGCCAGCACCTTGCGAGATCACTAAATCTTCAAATTCATTTAATACTAGCGGCTTGCTAAACAAATAACCTTGGAAATAATCACATTGATGCTGCAATAAAAACTCGCGCTGTGCGGGCGTTTCTACACCTTCGGCTATAACTCTCATATTGAGACTTTCACCCATACCAATAATGGTTTTAATAATATTATTGTCCAAATCATTAATGCCGATATTACGAACAAATGATTGATCTATTTTGAGTTGAGAAAAGGGTAGCTTGCTTAAATAAGACAAACTTGAATAGCCTGTGCCAAAATCATCCATAGAAAACTTCACGCCCAACGCTATTAAAGCCTTCATTTTCTCAATAGTTTCATCTATATTTTCTATCAATAAGCTTTCAGTTAATTCGAGTTTTATTTTATTGCCTATGAGCGGATCACCCTGAATAGCATCAGTTACGGATTGTACAAAATTAGCTTCTTGAAACTGCCTCGCACTGACATTGATGGCTAAAGATAAATGCTGCATCGCTGGGTTAGTTTGCCAATGCCTAACTTGATCACAAGCCACATTCAAAACCCAACGACCTATCGGTAAAATTAAGCCCGTTTCTTCGGCAATAGGGATAAACTCATAAGGTGATACTAAACCCCGAACAGGATGGCGCCAGCGTATTAAAACTTCAGCCCCAATGATGCCTAATTGACTTTTAAACTGTGCTTGATAATGTAATTCAAACTGATTGCCTGCAATGGCGACCTGTAAATCTTCTTCTAGCTTCAAACGATCATTAATCAGTTTTTGCATGTCAAGATTAAAGAAACAAATACTATTGCCGCCCTGTTTTTTGGCATGATAAGTGGCGGTATTAGCGTATTTAAGTATATCTTCAATATTTTCTTCACGCTCATCAAAGACGTAAACACCCATGCTCGCTGAAATTTGATGCTCGTAACCCACTAAGTTATATTTCTCATTAATGCTGGCTAATAGGGATTTACTGAAACTCTCTGCCTCTAAGGTGGCTTTATCCTGATCGTTATCTAACAGATTTAGCATAACAACAAATTCATCACTACTTAAGCGCGCGACTACATCGTAATCATGAACACTCGTCTTGATACGATTCGCAATTTCTTGTAGCAATAAATCACCATTATCTTGACCATGCTTGTCATTGAAAAATTTAAACCGATCTAAATCAATAAAAATAATTGCGCTACACTGAGGGTTACGTTTTATATCAACTAGACCTTGTTTTAGTCGATCTAAAAACATGCGCCTATTAGGTAAACCCGTTAGGGAATCAAAAAATGCTAAATATTCAATTTCACGGGCAAATTCTTTACGTTCGCTAATATCGATTAAGGTACCGAGCATTTCTGTCGGCTTATTATCTTTATCACGCATGACCACCTTGCCGCGACTCAATACCCATAGCCAATCTTGCTTGCCGCGCAGACGATGTTCTGAATAAAATGCAGGCGTTTCTCCCGAAAAGCACTGTTCAATTGATAATTTAACTGCCTCTAAATCATCCGGATGAATATTATTTAACCAGGTTTGACCTGTTGTAAAAACACTCTCTTCGGTAAAAGCCAATTTATTCACCCAAGTACTGGAGAACATGACCTCATCCGAAAGTAAACTCCATTGCCAGATACAATCACCTGAACTTTCCAAGGCAAACATTAAGCGTTCTTCACTGAACATTAATTGATTTTTAGTTTCTTTACTGCGTGAATAACTCGCTAAAGTTAAACATAATAAGGCAATAAAACTTGTTATTACTGTAACCAAAAGCGCAACAGAGTCTAAATTAACAGGTAAATCTCCAGAAAGACTATCAGGTTTTTTTATGAAAAAAGTCGCAGCAATAGCCGAATAATGCATAACAGAGACTGCACAACCCATCACAATTGCAACACCCAAAGTACGCGCTTTATTATTTGAATTGGCGCTCGCTTTAATCCTTAGCGCTAAATAAGCTAAGCCGATAGCACCCAGAATAGAGACTGTAAAAAGCTCAGGGCTATAACGAATTTCAGCCTCCATAAGCATGGCTGCCATGCCTGAGTAATGCATTAAGGCAACACCCAAAGCCAAAAACAGACTATTTAAACCGTGAGTTAGTTGATTCTTTGCAAAGCTATCGACACCAAATACTAAGCCAGAAACCAAAATACTGGGAATAATGGATAGCAAGGTTTCTGGTAAATCATAGCGCACATGACAAGGCAGTTTTAAAGCGAGCATACCAATAAAATGCATAGCCCAGATACCCACACCAAAGGTAAAGGCACTAATTAAAACCCAAAGAAATTTAGTAGAAAAGTTAGTTTGAGATTGTGCTTGAAAACTAGCACCTAAAGCCGCATAAGTTGAAAGCACCGCCACCAGGATCGAAATAAACACCCAAGTCGGCTGATAAGTAGCAGTATAAATTAGGGTACTATCAAGTTTATCAAGCTGAAAAAATGTCATGCGATGTTACACCCATTATTATTGAAACCTGAGACTTGCGGATTAATAGTATTAAAACCTCGCATAATCATTTCAAGTCTTTCTAGCACAAAAAAACTAATACTAGAGTAATCAGTCTTTGTTTGTTTGTTTGTTTGTTTGTTTGTTTGTTTGTTTGTTTGTTTGTTTGTTTGTTT
>QVQD01000164.1 GCA_003584875.1 Methylococcales bacterium | reverse complement strand
CGAGTATTTAAATTAAAAGCCGGCAGCATTTAATATCTTATCAATTTGTGGATAGAGAGTGCCTTGCCAATCAACTGAATTATCTTTGTTGAGCATTAGGGTGTAGCTTGATCCACTGGGTAGTTGTCTCATGATATTGGATACTCCAGACGCTAGAGCACCGTCGTGATAACCAGAGTTAAAAGAACCATTCAATAAGGTTCCGTTATTGGGGCCATCGAGGCCAGGAGTAATTTTAGAGTTTAAATTGTTACTATTATCAATTAGATAAACTGATGCAAATTGAGCCATTACTTTGCTAGTCGTTAGGCTGGTAGCGGCCCCAACCCAGTTAGTTGGATTTAAACAGCCTTGGTTATTGGCATAAACCATGATTCCAGGAGTATAAATACTTGGACACTGCAAAGAAGCTATTGAATAAGGTGTTCGTGTGCTTTGAGGAGAACTAGCGCTAGGATTGTAGGCGTAAGTTGAAAAATCAGATTGGGGGACACCCATTGGAGCAAGGATATTTTTATAAACGTAGTTTTGATAATCTTGCCCAGTGGCTTGAGAAACAATAGCTGTCAAAAGCATATAACCAAAGTTTGAGTAAGCTTGAATAGTTCCAGGGTGATAATCTAAGGGATTGGTAGTCGCCCAATAATAGATATCATTCATCTGATTGGGTAACTGATTAACAGCATAGTTTGCTGGAAATTTAGAGTTAAGTACTTGTTGAATTAATGCTTCTTGAGCCATGGGATCGCAGGGTGTGGGATATCCTAGGCTTACGAAAGATGAAGCTCCATAACAGGTTTTTAGGCTTCTATCCCAGCCACCTTCATGGTCAATAAGATTTTGAATGGTAATTAATGCATAGCCTGGGCTGGCAAAATCGCTGCCATTATGTGTTGTTCCACTAATGACTGTTCCGTTTGGGCTGGTAACATTAAGCCAGCAAGGCTTGTTGTTGCCTGTGCAAAATACATGATCTTGTAAAGATAAAACACCTGTAGATGCTAGGCGTTGGATACTAGCAGCTGTTAAAGGTTTTACTATGCTAGCTGTAACCATTAAAGGGTCATTAATGATCTTGATGCTATTTGCTTGATCTGAAAAACCATAACTTTTGTTGTACAAGACATTACCTGACTTCATTGCTGTAAAAGAGGCAGCACTTATATTATTTGAATTCATGAACGATTGAATCAGTCCATCTATTTGATTTTGAGTAGAGGGCGCTAGTGTAAGTGTTGAAATTCCACCGATAGATATTAATGGACCTACTGTAACTACTGCATTGAAATAAGTAGTGTTTCCAACGTTAACAGACGGAATATATAACTGGTTGGAGTCTGGGTTGTAAACGTCGATTAGATTGAGTGCTGGAGCGCTGCCGACACTTATAACAGAGCTGACTTTTATGATTACATTATTGTAGGTTGTGTTTCCAACAAGTACTGAAGGTATGCTTAATTGAGTGCTTGAGGAATCATAGTTGTCTGATGCCAGGGTATTGGATAAGTAAATACACGCTAAAAAACTGAATACTATTTTAAAAAATAATTTCATTCAACTACCTAAAGTAATGGAGGGGTTATAAAATACAAAATTTGAATTCTAGGCTGGTTTGCTAAGGTTTTGACAAATAATAAAGCGTCTTGATTTTTTTATTTAAGTGATAAATAAAAGCAAAAACAGCAAGGTATAATTATTTTCTTATTAGCTTATTCTTAATATGACTTTTACCATTATCTGCTTTAATGTCAAGGAGTTTGGTAAGTAACGTTAAGCTGTTAGTTAAGGTAATTTTGGTAGAGCCCCGGGGTTGGAATGCTTGCTATCTTTTTTCTTAGATACTGTTTAGGAGTTTTTTGTTGGTTTTATCATCTTTAGATGTGTTGAAAAATATCGAACAATAGCCGCTAAGTCTTTTTAATAGTAATTGTGATGGGTACAAAGGGGTTAAATCTAAAGGACATTGCAACAATCTTCCACCTTGATGAGCTTTATTAAAAGCTTGTGTTGTTAGCTATGCCCTGAAAAGACAAGGCTGTCTATAAAAATAAAACTCACAAAACAGTTTTTTTTAATTTTGTAAGTCGTTGTTTTTATATGGTGTGGGAGAGGCTTTAGTCTCGAATACAAGGCTAAAGCCTCACCCGAAAAATACTTTCACAGTATCTTAAGCTCAAAAAGTCTTATTCAGGCCTACACATGTCATCGAGTTGAATATTACTGTTAAGGGTTGGAAAGTGGGCGTACATAGGGCGTTGGTCGATTAAATCAGCAAGATCTTTTGATGTGATCAATAGCTTTTTAATTTGAGTAAATAAAGTATTTGCTTGGCTTGAGGTTAGTCGAGTATCGAAGGTTTTCGATCCTCGACTAGTCAATAGTTGTTAACGCTCAAATTTGTGACCTCTATCTACAATACTATCGATAGTGATAGGAATCAGAAACAGGGCTGCTACTAATACAATGGTGTGTTGAAAGGGTTGTGCGTATTTGGCTTGTTCAATGCAATAAATGGCCAATCCGCCTGTTAATAAATAAAGCCAGCTCATGCTTTTTTTGCGTAGTAATTCGGTTTGTAGAAAAAGCACGCCTAAGCCTGCGCAGAGCACTAATAAGAGAACAATCATGAAAGTAAGATAGCTAATATGCATCTGAAACCTCTACTAATAGATTTAAAAAACCGCATCCAGCAGTGGGTGGATCCTTTTTATGCAGCCCTCAGTGTTTGGTATTTTATAAAGGCGCTTATCTAACTTAAAGCAGAAGTCATGCCAATAATATCTTTAATATAAAAACAATAGCTTAGATGTTTTTTGCAATATCTGTATGTTTTGAAATGGTGCGTAAAAACAATAAGTGCGCACGAAAGCAGTGCAATTTTATAGAGTAAATCGAATTTTAGAGTTATTGCTTTAGCATTATAGATCCGAAATTAATGCGCAAATGTTGATATAAATAGTGAGTGTAATTAGCTGATAGTATTTTAGTGCTACAGTAGTACGCCAACTCACCGTATAATAGCAAGTTATTTTAGTGATGGTTAGGTGTGGTTTATGCAAATTATTCAGGAAGCGCTCACGTTTGATGACGTTTTATTAGTGCCTGCGCATTCGACTGTGCTACCTCGTGATGTAGAAATGAAAACTCAGTTAACCCGTACTATCTCTCTTAATATTCCGTTGGTATCAGCGGCTATGGATACGGTGACCGAGGCAAGACTTGCTATAGCGATTGCACAAGAAGGTGGTATCGGTATTATTCATAAAAACATGACGATAGAGCAGCAAGCTAGAGAAGTGCGTCATGTTAAAAAATATGAGAGTGGCGTTATTAAAGATCCAATTACGGTATCTCCCGATGTGAGTATTCGCGATGTCATTAAATTAACGCGCGCTAAAAATATTTCTGGTGTGCCGGTAGTCAATGGTGACGAATTAGTCGGTATTGTAACGAGTCGTGATTTACGTTTTGAAACACGTTTTGATGATCCCGTGTCAATGGTGATGACACCTAAAGAGCGTTTAATTACGGTTAATGAAAATGCCGATCGTAAAGAAGTGGTCGCTTTATTACATCAACATCGCATTGAGAAAGTACTGGTCGTAAATGCTTCGTTTCATTTGCGTGGCATGATTACCGTAAAAGATATACAAAAAGCTAAGGATTATCCTCTGGCTTGCAAAGATGATTTAGAGCGTCTTCGTGTGGGTGCAGCAGTCGGAACAGGGCAGGGTACCGAAGATCGCGTAGCTGCATTGGTCGCGGCGGGTGTCGACGTTATTATTGTTGATACTGCTCATGGTCATTCGCAAGGTGTATTAGATAAAGTACGTTGGGTTAAAGAAAATTATCCCACAGTACAAGTTATTGGTGGCAATATTGCCACAGCAGAGGCTGCACTAGCACTGGTTGAAGCGGGCGCTGATGGAGTTAAAGTGGGTATTGGTCCTGGTTCTATTTGTACCACTCGCATAGTCGCTGGCGTTGGGGTTCCTCAGATTACAGCGGTAAGTAATGTCGCTGATGCCTTAAAAGGCACGGGCGTACCTTTGATTGCTGATGGCGGTATTCGTTATTCTGGAGATGTTGCTAAAGCCTTAGCAGCGGGTGCTCATGCCGTGATGTTAGGTGGCATGTTTGCCGGAACAGAAGAAGCACCCGGCGAAGTTGAGTTATTCCAAGGACGATCTTATAAATCCTATCGTGGCATGGGCTCACTCGGTGCCATGGCTCAACAACAAGGTTCTAGCGATCGTTATTTTCAAGAAGCCGATTCTGTAGAAAAGCTGGTACCAGAAGGTATTGAAGGTCGAGTGCCTTATAAAGGTAGTTTACTAGCGGTTGTGCACCAACTACTCGGTGGTATTCGTGCCAGCATGGGTTATACAGGCAGCCAAACGATAGAAATTATGCATGATAAAGCACAGTTTGTGCGAGTCACTAGTGCCGGTATGAGAGAAAGTCATGTTCACGATGTGACTATTACTAAAGAAGCCCCTAATTATCGAGCTGAATAACCAGTTTGTTCGGTTGAGCTTTTCTAATCTTGTCATCAAATTAAAAGCAGTCTATTAACCCCACATTGTAATCTGCGCCTCTAGAAGGTGCAGATTACATCACTAAAAAGAGTTTCATTGTGACGCAACAAATAGCCCCTAATATCCATACCCATAAAATCCTAATTTTAGATTTCGGTTCTCAATACACCCAGTTAATCGCTAGGCGAATTCGTGAAATAGGCGTTTATTGTGAAATTTATTCCTGTGAATGTACCGAGGCTGAAGTTAAAGCCTTTTCGCCAAATGGAATTATTTTGTCGGGTGGTCCAGATACCGTCACCGTTGGGGATACTCCACGAGCACCGCAGATTGTTTTTGAGCTAGGTGTGCCAGTCTTAGGTATTTGTTACGGTATGCAGACTATGACCGAGCAAATGGGCGGTAAGGTAGAAAGCTCCAATCATCGTGAGTTTGGCTATGCACAAATTAGAGCACGTGGACATTCAAAATTATTGAATGCAATTGAAGATCATTTATCTGCAGAAGGTTACGGCTTGCTGGATGTATGGATGAGTCATGGTGATAGAGTCGTTGAATTACCAGCAGGTTTTACACTGATTGCAAGTTCTGATGGTGCACCGATTGCTGGCATAGCGAATGAAGAAAAAGAATTCTACGCTCTACAATTTCATCCAGAAGTAACACACACAAAACAAGGCGGACGTATATTATCGCGCTTTGTCTTAGAGATTTGTGGCTGTGAGGCGCTTTGGACGGCCAGTAATATTATTGAAGATAGTATAAAAGCCGTACAAGAAAAAGTCGGTACTGATCATGTCATCTTGGGTTTGTCGGGCGGCGTCGATTCATCGGTAGTTGCGGCCTTATTACATAAAGCCATTAAAGATCAATTAACCTGTGTGTTTGTTGATACTGGTTTACTACGTTTGCATGAAGGCGATCAAGTCATGGCGACCTTTGCAGAGCACATGGGTGTTAAAGTTATTAGAGTGAATGCCGAGCAGCGTTACTTAGATGCTTTGAATGGCATTGATGATCCTGAGCAGAAGCGAAAAATCATCGGCAATTTATTTGTAGAAATTTTCGATGAAGAAGCAGCAAAGATCACTGATGCTAAATGGTTAGCGCAAGGCACTATTTATCCCGATGTGATTGAGTCTGCCGGTTCTAAAAGCGGTAAGGCGCATTTGATTAAATCGCATCATAATGTAGGTGGCTTACCAGAAAACATGCTGTTAAAACTGGTAGAGCCTTTACGTGAGTTATTCAAAGATGAAGTCAGAAAGCTGGGCTTAGAGTTAGGTTTGCCGGCAGATATGGTGTTTCGTCATCCGTTTCCAGGGCCTGGCTTAGGTGTAAGAATCTTAGGTCAAGTTAAAAAGGAATATGCCGATTTACTAAGACTAGCTGATGCTATATTTATTGAAGAATTATATCGTCACGACTTATACAATAAAGTCAGTCAAGCCTTTGCGGTATTTTTGCCAGTAAAATCAGTTGGTGTGATGGGTGATGGCAGACGTTATGATTATGTCATTGCCATACGAGCCGTTGAAACCATAGATTTCATGACCGCACGCTGGGCGCATTTGCCTTATGAGTTCCTTGATTTAATATCGCGTCGCATTATTAACGAAGTTCCCGGTATTTCTCGTGTAGCTTATGATATATCAGGTAAGCCACCAGCCACTATTGAGTGGGAATAAGCCGATTTCATAATTCAGATTAACTTCAGCAAGTAACAAGTAGCTCGAAATCTTTAGGGTGCAATAGGAGGCGCTTTATTGCATCCTAAGGACTCAATTACTTGCAAGTCTTTTGGATGATTTCTAGTGCCTGATTTAACCGTGCTCTTTGGGTGCCAAAATTTAATCTTATAAAATTGGATTGGCCAAATTGGCTGCCGGGAGAAGTGGCTAATCCTGCATCAAGTAATAGTTGATAGGGATTGTGGTGGTTCAAGTTACTGCAATCAATCCATGCCAAATAACTAGCCTCCATCTTTCCGATATTGAGCTTATCTATACCTGCAATTGTATTTTTAATAAGGTCTCGATTAAGTCTTAGGTATTGAATTAGCTCTTGTCTCCAGGGTTCACCCTCCTTTAGAGCGGCTAGGGTTGCTGTATAAGCAAATAGCGAGGGTGGAGCAATTGTTTCATGAAGACCAAATTGCATGGCTGCTCGCAATTCTGGATTTTCAGCCACAGCCCACGCTAAGCCAACGCCAGGAAAGTTAAAGGTTTTATTGAGAGACATTAGAGTAACGGTTCTTTGAGAGACTTCATTACTTAAACTTGCAATTGGAATATGCTTTTTATTTTCATCTAGCACCAGTCCAGCATGTATTTCATCGGAGCAAATCCATAAGTCATGTTCAATACAGAAATTACCTAAAGCTCTAAGTTCGGGTTCTGTGAAGACGGTGGAACCCGGATTTTGAGGATTGCATAATAGCGCCAGCTTAGTTTTATGAGTGTCGAGGCTTGCTAAGGTGTTATTAGGAAAAACCCATCTCTCATTGACTAGTTGTAATTGGATTTGCTCAAATTGTCGGTTTGCGCTAATGCAGGCGAGTTTGAAATGATTGTAGATTGGGTTAGGAATGAGTACCTTTTCATCCTTCTTTGTCAGTTGTTGAACGGCTGTGTGTAGCCCTGAAACAACGCTAGGTAGTATCACTATCCAGTCTGGATCTATTAGCCAGTGATAGTGTTCTAATAAGTAGTCGGCAATTAGTTGATTTAATTCTATGGGGGCGTGAGTGTAGCCATATACACCATCTTGTACTCTTTTAGTGAGTGCTTCAATAACGCAAGGCGGAGACTGAAAGTCCATATCCGCCACCCAGAGTGGTAAGACTTTTTGGTGATCAAAATTATCCCAGCGAAGTGAGTTGGTGCTTAGGCGATTAGTGGGGGTATCGAAATTAAAAGTCATAGTTACAAAGTCGTTGATGATTGATTGTTGGAGACTAAAGAGTTCGCGAATTCCATCATTCATTACCCACATTTGATAATTGAAGGGGGCTACAGATTCGCCCTGTACATGTGTCTGTTAAAACGTGGCGAATTTTGTCGCCCCTACAAAAATGTTACCGCTTAAGATTAAATTTCATTAACTGTGTCAGGACTGAGCCCAGTTCTCCCTTTGCCATTAGAGTGAGGATATCAAATGCTAGACTAACTTAGCGAAAATTAATGAGGCGATTAATGCTTTGAATCATATAGAAAATAGATTATAGACTAGAGTCGAAAGCTGACCAATCAAAAACATTGAGCTTGACTACCCAAAAAATCTTATTCGCTATCAATTTTAAATGGGACGGTTTGAATAATGTTATAAGGCGGGTTAGCGATAGCGTAACTCGACAGGATGCGGGTTATTTTGTCGGCTTACGCTATCGCTAATCCGACCTATTTAACTGCGCAAAGTTAAGCATTTGTAGGGGCGACAAATTCGCCCTGTATCTTGGAACATCGGATTACTGGGCGAATTTGTCGCCCCTACAACTTGTTTATAAACCTTTCCCACGCTTATTGTCACAGGCCAAAGTCAAGCATTTATGTAGGTCGGGTTAGCGATAGCGTAACCCGACAGGATGCGTAGGAAATGCTTGACTTACGCTATCGCTACGCCAAGCAACAAAACTCGTGAGTTTTGACTCCATTACAAAGGTTTGTAGACGTCGGGCTAGCGCTAGCGCCTAATTCGATCTACGGACGCGTTTTGTCACTGGTTAAGCTGATAGCTGATTAATTTTAAGCTTAGTATGCCAGTCAAATATTTTTGACAGAATTTGTTGGGTTATACGACATTAGAAGTTTTTGTCTAAATTAGCTACAATTCAGCCTGGAAATGATTCGCTAATATTATTGATTCAAATTATCTTTATTTAAAGTTGCCATTAGTCTAATTGATGTTATAAATCTTTATGCATATTCAAAAAGCTCAACACTTATTTCAGCGAACACCTCTGCTAAACGGCAATAATCTTGACCATAAGCGAGAGGAAATCCGAAGATATTTTCATGACACTTTTGATCGTTACGAACAATTATTTGAGACTTTAGCAAGTGAGGAAGCCTATTTTCGTAAGCCGATAGCATTACGTCATCCGTTGATATTTTATCTTGGGCATACAGCCACTTTTTTTGTAAATAAATTCTTGATTTCTGGTCTTATCAAAGAACGACTTAATCCTCGATTAGAAGCTATGTTTGCAGTTGGCGTAGATGAGATGAGTTGGGATGACTTAAACGATAACCATTATGACTGGCCCAGTGTGTCCGAGGTTATGAGTTATCGTAACCATGTTCGAGGCTTAGTTGACAATCTAATAACGAGTACCCAGTTATTGTTACCCATCGATTGGAATAGTTCTTGGTGGATTATTTTGATGGGCATAGAGCATGAAAGAATTCATCTGGAAACGTCCTCGGTTCTTATACGACAACATAAGCTCAATTACGTTAAAAAACATCCTGCTTGGCAGCCTCAACTTATAATTAGCACTGCTCCTGAAAATAAATTAGTGGAAATCACTGGTGGCAAGATCAGGATAGGTATAGGCAAGGGCGCAGAATATTATGGCTGGGATAACGAGTTCGGTCATCATGAATGTGATGTCAACGCCTTTAAAGCAAGCCTATTTTTGGTGAGCAATGCTGAATTCCTTGAGTTTTTTGAGGTGGGTGGTTATGAAAACGACATCTATTGGGAAAGCGAAGGCTTAGCTTGGAAAAATTACGCTAAAGCTAGTCACCCAACGTTTTGGCTTAAAAAAGACGATGCTTGGGCTTTGCGCTTAATGCTTGAGGAGATTGCGATGCCTTGGGATTGGCCAGTTGAAGTTAATTATCATGAAGCTAAGGCTTTTTGTAATTGGAAAAAAATAACGACTGGCTTACCTATAAGATTACCTAGCGAAGATGAGTGGCAGAGCATGTATGATAAGGCAGGGCTAGATGTCATCCCTTTGGATAGTCCAGCTTTAGCTAATATTCATTTAGACCATGGTGCCTCGCCTTGTCCTGTTAATACCTTTAGTCATGGCAATCTGTATGACGTAACGGGTAATGTATGGCAATGGACTGAGACGCCAATCTATCCATTCGAAGGTTTTGAAGTGCATCCTAGTTATGACGACTTTACCGCGCCCACTTTTGATACCCGCCATAATTTGATTAAAGGTGGGTCTTGGATATCTTCGGGTAACGAAACACTTGCCAGCGCACGATACGCATTTCGTCGGCATTTCTTTCAACATGCAGGGTTTCGATATGTGGCAGCAGAGTCAACTCTAAAGTCTTCTTCGTCAATTTACGAAACAGATAAACAGCTTTCTGAGTATGCGGAATTCCATTATGGCGACCAATATTTCGGAGTCGCTAATTTCCCAAAGAAAATTGCAGAACTTGCAATTAAAGCTATGGGCAATAAACCTATGGTTAATGCATTAGATCTGGGTTGTGCAACAGGGCGCTCAAGTTTTGAGCTTGCTCGTCATTTCTCAAAAGTAACAGGGATTGATTTTTCTGCTCGCTTTATTGATCTAGGCATACAGTTAGCTGATCAAGGTGTTGTACGTTACACCTTAACTGATGAAGGGGAACTTGTTTCATATCATGAGCGAAAATTAGCTGATCTCCAACTCGATGGATTGCAGAGTAAGGTTTCTTTTTTTCAAGGAGATGCTTGTAATCTTAAGCCTCATTTCAAGGGCTATGATCTTATCATTGCCGCTAATTTAATCGATCGTTTATACAGCCCAGCAAAATTTTTAAAGACTGTGCATGAGCGATTGAATTTAGGTGGGGTATTATTAATAGCTTCTCCTTATACCTGGTTAACAGAGCATACTGAGCGCGAAGAGTGGTTAGGTGGCTTTAAGAGAAATGGAGAAAATTTCACGACATTGGATGGTTTAAAGGAAGTCCTAGCTGAACATTTTGTTTTGAAGCAAGGTCCTTTAGAGGTTCCATTTGTAATTCGTGAAACTAAAAGAAAATTTCAGCATAGTTTTTCAGAAGTCACTATTTGGGAAAACGTCATCTGATAATCACGAATAATCGGGTTAAAAACACACGCTTGTTTTATCGTTTTGATGTTCCTTAAGTTGTTGCTATTGGCGCTTATAGTCTGTTACCTAGTTGAATTTCGGCACATTATAGCTTAAGTGATATTTTAATGAATTTGAATGTTCTCCCGTGCGAACAACTGACTATCCTTTAATAAGCTTAAGGTGAGCGGTCAATACAGTATTGATTTTAGGCGAGAGCTGCAAAAAATTTTGCAATGATTAGTGTTTGGATTTGATCGCTAAATGATAGAGATTAATGTAGACAGGTGCTTGAAAATCTTATTTATTAGTAAGCTTG
>QVQD01000062.1 GCA_003584875.1 Methylococcales bacterium | reverse complement strand
TAATAATAAAACTAAAACAACTGCCTACATCAACTTGACTTTTAACAATAATACTACCCCCCATAGCAAGAACTAATTCTTCACAAATGGCTAAACCTAGGCCAGTACCACCGTAAAGACGAGTCGTTGAATTATCGGCTTGATTGTAAGCTTTAAATAAATGCGTTTGTTGCTCTAAACTTAAACCAATACCGGTATCAATCACCGAAAAGCTTAAACGTGCCTGCTGAGCTTCATAACCAAGCAGCTTTACCTTTAAGGTGACGCTGCCCTCGTGAGTAAATTTAATAGCATTGGTTAGCAAATTCAATAAAACCTGCCCTAAACGTAATGAATCGCCTTTCAATACAGCCGGAACCTCAGGATCTATATCAAAACTCAACAGCACTGGTTTATCTTTCAATAAAGGCGAGGCAACATCCGTCAAAAACGTTATGATCAGTGATAGTTCAAAATCATTATGTTCCAAAACCAACTTACCTGATTCGAGCTTGGAATAATTAAGAATATCATCCAATACACCCAGCAACCATTTAGCCGAACTATCAATTTTAGTCAGATAATTATGTTGCTGTTCGGTTAAATCGGTCTTCAGTGCCAGATAATTAATACTTATGATGGCATTAATCGGGGTACGAATCTCGTGGCTCATATTAGACAAGAAAGTTCTTTTTACCTGTAGGTCGCCTTGAGCTTGCTCGGTCAGTAATTGCAGACTTTTTGTCCGTAGCTCAACCTCCTTAATAAGATTCTCTTGCATTGTAGAGGCTTGCATCGCTAGCTTTTCTTCTAAAAACCGCTTACACCCCATTTCTGCCAACACTTTAGGGACAATAAAATACATCGTGATAGCTGTTATCACCGAAAGCAAGCCTGTCAGCAACTTTAGCAAACCTTCTAACCAATAAAGCGGTATCCAAATCGTAATAATCGAAACTAAATGCGTAGTTCCGCAAGCAATAATAAAAGCCGATAACATAAGCAACAGCCTATCAAAAGGAAAGTCTTTATGCTTACGAACATAGAAAAGAATAATAAGAGGAATGGAATAATAAGATAAAACAATCAGTACATCAGAAATGACATGCAGCCAAAGTAAGACTGAATTCCAAATTAAACAATAACCATGAGGCATCAAGCTGGTAATATCAAAAAGAGTTGTCAATATTTGCATTTTATTAGGTTTGCTAATGATGGATTAAAGAAAGCGTACAGACTATAAAACCAAGCATTAATAGCCAATATGAAGCCTAACTTAGGCACAATATCATGATTTTTTACAGATAAAAACCATACTTATAGATAGATAGATAGATAGATAGATAGATAGATAGATAGATAGATACTACATTTTATCCTGATTCTCTTTTTAATTCGCAACATTTAATAAAAAATATTCGAAAGAAAACCGCTAAGCGAATAGCAGTCTATTTAGATAACCCCCACCCAGCCTCCCCCTAATCAAGCATAGGTATCTACACAATTAAAAAGCAACATCATTTCGGTAGTTCATGTGGCATGAATCGTCATAAACTGCGAAAATCATACTGTAGGGACGACAGAGTCGCCACGTTTAAACAAACGAAGGTACTGAGCAAATCTGTCGCCCCTTAACCATAGGTATCTAGACAAGTTCTTATCGGCGTGAAAACGATAAAAATGACCGTAGGGGCGTATTGCATACGCCCAACATCGAAAGTAAATGTTATAGCGCTTTTTTATAAGGGCGTATGCAATACGCCCCTACGATCTTCACCACAATGTTGTCGTTCGTGGAAATGCTAACAATTATTTGTGTAGATACCTATGCCCCTTAACAAAGGGAGGACTAAGGTCTGGCGGGGTTCATAAAACGCTTAATCTTCTAAGCCATCTACGCGCTTAGTACTTAAGATTGGCGAATAAATAAATATAAATAATGAAAAAGCGGCAATCCAGCACAAAGTAGACGCATATATCAATTGATTAATACCTTGCGGCAGTGCGACAGGCAATAATACTCTGAATACGGCTGCAAAATTAAGTAATACAAAGGCTATCGTTATGGCGTTAGAAACACGAAGAGCTCGTCCAGTATGCCCTAATGAGACTCTGGCCATCATGGCTAAGGTTAAGCTGCCTATGCCTCCAAGGGTAAACGCATGTAGAGCTAATGCAGGCAATACCCAATCATAAGCTGATAAGGCGGTTAAGACAAAACCAAGAATTAGCCAAACATAGCCAATATATAATGCCCATAACAAAGGCATATACCATATTCTGCTCACATACCAAACTGATAAACGAGCTGCATTAACCGCGGCAGCAAATAGAGCGGCTACGGCTAAAAATGTGCCAGAGACAGAACTTAATTGTAATATGAACACTAAAACAGCAGAGCCAATTGACAACATATCCAATAATGGATTTTTGCTGATGAAAGTGCCTGATAAGGCTCTTTCAGTAAAATACGGAAATATCCTGCCTGCAAAAACAATAATCATGGTAATAATCGTCGCTACAACCAGTTGTATGCCTAACCACGCAGAATTTAAATTTAAACCTAACATCTCTGCATGAATTAAAGCATTGCCTAAGGCTAATATCAATAAAAGCCCAACAAAACCCAAGTGTTTGTATTGCTTGCTTTGTAAAATGGGTAGACTGATGTGATAAGCTAAAACGGGCAAGAAAGCAAAATCAACAAGAGCAATGACAACATCAGGTAACAAGGCCGCATAAAAGGGCAATATGCGCCCATAAAGCCACAACAATGCCAGTGCGGTTAATTTATCACCCGTTAGGGTTGGCTTTGCTGTCCAGTTTTTAACAGCCGTTAATAAAAACCCAGCGATGACGGCTACCGAATAGCCCAGCAACATTTCATGAGCATGCCAATAACTGGGTAAAAAATAATTAGCGACTGTTAATGTGCCTTTGAACATAGCATTCCAAAGCAAAATTAAGATCAGTGCAGATAAGCCAGCTAGAGCAAAAAACACTCTAAAGCCTAAAGCAAAAATAGGTGTGTCAAATATTTTATGTGTATTCATAGGGATGTATTTTCCAACCAATCTAACTCAGCATCTGAAAAACCTGCAATTATACGCATTTCTCTGTTAAAAGGGCCTTTTGGCTTTCCACCTAAGTAATATTTCTTAATTAACTGTTGGTATTGGCCTTCAGGTTCTAAGCCTTGCTGCTCACAAACAAACTTAAACCAATAGGAACCACGCTCTACATGCCCTACTTCGTCAGTTAAAATGCGGGTTAATAATGACACACTGGCATCATCGCCAATATGCTTAAATTTGGCTATGATGGCAGGCGTAACATCTAAACCCCGTGCTTCCATGCAACGTGGAATCATCGCTAAGCGCGCTAATAAATCCTCTGAGGTATCTGTGGCATGATCCCATAAGCCATTATGGGCCGGCAAATCTCCGTAAGTTAAAGCCATGTCTTTCAAATGCAACTGAATTAATTCAAAGTGCTGGGCTTCTTCATCCGCAACGCTTAACCAATCTTTATAGAATTGCTCGGGCATATCACGAAAGCGATAAAGCATATCCCAAGCCAAATAAATGGCCATAAATTCAACATGAGCGATGGCATGAAAGAAGGCTTTGATACCGTCAGGGCTACCTAATTTACGCTTAGGCATTTCACGCGTGGACAATAATATTGGCGCACTAGGAAATTGCACTGTGGAAATAGCTAAAGGTGGTGTTACAGACTCAAGGCTCAACTGACCCTGAGTCAATAGCTGCTGGGCTTGATGTGTAAGCGTTAATTTTTGCTCAATATCAGGGTGATGCAAACAGGCTTCAGCTAGAGTAAATATGTTTTTCATTGAGTTCGTCGTTTTGTATTTCGAGTAATTTTTATTAAAACCCCACTCCAGCCCTCACTGTCCACTGTTAAGCTTTTGTAGGCCAGAATAAGACCATGTTAGCGCAGCGCATGGTGGCGTTTATGACACAGGAACAGTGCCTATACCGGAAACGCTTTACTCGCTTACGCTCGAAAAGCCTTATTCCTGCCAACAATAAGTTCAAATATACCTTAACTATGGGCAAGCCCTAGCACTCCTCTTGCCAAGGGGAAAAAGCTAAAGCTCTTTCAATAAGCTATTGTGTTTAGAGTTTTCCATTAACACTCTAAACTCATCAACAGCGGTCATAAATAACTGCTCTTGTTGTATATCTGCTAAATAATGCTGACCACTTTGCTCTAATGCGGTGATCACATAAGCGATAGTCAATTTATTAATATCCACAGCCGGCTGATAAAGCTCTTCAGTGCCCTGCTCTTCTGGTTTAAATTCGACAAGAATATGACTCGTGATTAACTTTGCCAATAAATCCTGCACAATGGCAATTGGAATGAGTAACTTGGCGGCAATTTCAGTCGCTGAAAAGGACTTATTCATTAAGACAAAATTGTTAATAATTAAATGGCTTATTTGTAGGGCAAGCACTTTTTGCAATGCAAAACTTAAATCTTCATAGCGATGCTTATTTTTATATATTTCGTAGTTTTGTATAAAAAAAGCGACTTCACAACCGAACAAAACTACCATCCAGCCAACTTGCAACCAAACCACGAATAAAGGTAAGGCAGCAAAGCTACCATAAATAGCATTATAACTAGAGGCGCCTAACTGTAAGCTCAAATAAGCCCATTGCAATAAATAAGATAAAATTCCTGTAACAACCCCAGCAATCATACCTGCCTTAACCGATATTTTATGATTGGGCATAAAGATAAAAGTAAAGCCAAATAGACCAATCATCAGCAGCAAGGGTAATAAGCCCAAGGCTTTAATCAATAACCAGTTGCTAGAATCTGATAGCTGAATCGCCGTCATTAACCAAGTAAGTTTAGTTTTTAAAAACAAACTAATACTGCCAGAAATAACTAAGACGATAGGCGCTAATAGCATCAAGGATAAATAATCACTAAACTTACGACTAAAACTTCGACTCTGCTTTATTTTCCAGATGTGATTAAAAGATTCTTCAATATTGCTGATGACGTTAATAACCGTCCAAAACAGCAGTACCGTACCGATACCAGCGACAACGCCGCCTTTAGTGCTATCGAGCATATTCTGCGCAAAACTAAGCAACTGTAAGACCATGGTTTCTTGATTAGGGACTTGCTCTAGTAAACGTTGTTCTAGTACTTTTTCAAAGCCAAAACCTTTGGCAATACCAAACAGTAAAGCGATAACGGGAACGATAGATAACAAGCTAAAAAGGCTTAAGGCTGAGGCTCTAAGTGGGCATAAATCACGATAAAAATCTTGCATCGATAACAGGGCGATTTTTAATGATTTGATAAACAAGCAATGAAATCGTGGCAATGATTGCTCTTGCACTAACCAAAGTTCTTCTTTAATAAAGTGCTGAATACTCGACACCATAATTTAATCTCATGCTATATAACTGGCTATTGGTAACCTGAAGTATTACTCATCACCCAGCGCTCGGCTTCTGTCTCTAAGCATTCTTTCTTCCAAAACGGCACTGTCGATTTTAAGGCTTCCATAATATAACGCGTCGCATCAAAGGCATCACCCCGATGAGAAGACCATACTGCAATTAAAACGATGACTTCATTAGGCGTAATGATACCGACACGATGAATGATTAAGCTATCCAAAATAGACCACAAGCCCTGCGCCTTTTCGACACATAAAGCTAATTGCTTTTCTGTCATACCTGGATAATGCTCTATGCTCATACCAGTGACCTGACTGCCTTGATTAAAATCACGCATAGTGCCGACAAAAATACTAGTTGCGCCTATGGAACCCTGATGAGCAAGTGTGCTGTTCTGGTAAAGTTGAAGTTCTTGATAAGGGTCAAAGGGTTGGTCGATGATTTTAATCGCCATCTTTAACCACCGGTAACAGGGGGAAAAAAAGCGACGACATCACCATCCGATACCAAACTATCCCACTCTACATATTCCATATTAATAGCCGCTAAGGTATTTCTAGGTAGAACCAGTTCTGCATTAGCCTGTAGCCAAACTTCAGTAACGGTTAATGACTGAATGAAGTCTAACTCATGCTCGGAACTGCCTACATGCTCTTTTAAACTGGCAAAATAATAGACTTTGATGGACATAATAATTCACCTACTAAGAAAAAAAGAGATAATAATGCACTTTGCATACTCAGGCACGAACTTATTCATGACTTATACCACACATTTTAACGCATCTGGCGAAGCACACATGGTCGATGTCGGCTCTAAAGCCATCACTCAGCGGATCGCTGTGACTGAAGGCTATATAAAAATGCACCCAGAAACCTTGCAAATGATTATTGCCGGAGAACACAAAAAGGGCGATGTACTCGCAGTTGCCAGAATTGCTGGCATTATGGGAGCAAAAAAAACCGCCGATTTAATACCGCTCTGTCATCCGCTCCCTATTACTCATATTGAAATCAATTTAAGCGCAGAACCCGAACATGATCGCATCCGCTGCGAAACTACCG
This sequence comes from Methylococcales bacterium, assembly GCA_003584875.1. Lineage (GTDB taxonomy): Bacteria > Pseudomonadota > Gammaproteobacteria > Methylococcales > Methylomonadaceae > Methylobacter_C. The sequence continues at coordinate 4,414 of QVQD01000062.1, read as the reverse complement.
TAAAAACCATCGGTCAGACCGGTATAGAAATCGAATCACTGTGCGCTACTCAAATCACTTTATTGACGATCTACGATATGTGCAAAGGTATAGATCGCGGTATGGCTATTGATTCTGTGCGCTTATTGCAAAAAGACGGCGGTAAATCAGGGCATTGGCAGGCATCTTTGTAAGCTAATGATGTGGGCAGATTTACTGTCCACTTTCATCAAGCCAAAGTCGCCATAAGCTCGTTACTAATATCGGCGTTGGAATAAACGTCTTGCACATCATCCAAATCTTCTAGGCGGTCTATCAATCGTAGCATTTTTTCAGCATCGTCGGCATCCAGCTCTGCCATGATGGAGGCTTGCATGGTGACTTCAGCATTATCAGGCTCAAAACCTGCGGTAATAAGCGCCTCTTTTACTGTTAAATAGTTTTCTGGGGTGGTCATCACATCCACTGCACCGTCATCATAATTGACAACATCGTCTGCACTCGCTTCGAGAGCTGCGTCCATCAGTGCATCTTCATCTACTGATGGCGCATAACTAAGGATACCGACTTTACTAAACAAAAAGGCAACAGAACCCTCTGTACCCAAGTTACCACCTGCCTTACTAAAAGCATGCCTGACTTCGGCAACGGTACGATTGCGGTTATCAGTCAAGCAATCAACAATAACAGCTGTTCCGCCAGGACCATAGCCTTCGTAACGGATATTTTCATAATTAACACCTTCCAGGGCACCAGAAGCTTTTTTAATAGCTGTATCAATAGTGTCACGACGCATATTCGCGCCCAAAGCTTTATCAACAGCTGTGCGTAAACTAGGATTACTAGCCGCATCAGGACCGCTAGTTTTTACTGCAACGGTAATCTCACGTAATATTTTAGTAAAAACTTTACCGCGCTTAGCATCTTGTCCTGCTTTGCGATGCTTAATATTAGCCCATTTACTATGTCCGGCCATACTTACTCTCTTTAAAAGTCGATTATATTAAAACACTTACAAAATATGCTCTAAAACTTTCAGCAGCGAGGGCTCATTGATATATACATCTGCTCGCTCACGAACGATGGATCTATCAACCACTCCACCAAAACCGATCACGAAAGCACCCGCTTGTTGAGCTTCTAAGTCAGTTTTACCATCACCTATCATCACCAAAGGGCCTTGTGCCTTTAGCATTTCCACAACCACAGCTTTTCCACCAGTTCTAGTCAAAGGTGACTCTTGATCAAAACTGAGATAACTACCATCTTCATTAAAAAAAATATCAACAGCATGCACATGACTATCAGGCAAGCCTAAAGTGTGTGCCAAGGGCAGAATCGCTTGACGTAAACCGCCACTAATAATATGCACGGTTTTATTTTGAGCTAATAAAACAGCAAAAACCTCTTTAACACCATCGACTATTTCGGCAATATACTGCTCAGCCAAGTCATTAATATTTTTATTATTGGGTTTAATGAGCGATAAACGCTTTTCATAAACCGCTTCTAATGCAAGCTCCCCGTTCATCGCCGCATCAGTTAGTTTAGACATTTGTTCTCCTAAACCAACAGACTTAGCAAGTTCATCAATACCTTCAATTTTACTTAAGGTACTGTCGCAATCAAAACAAATAACATCAAATTTCATAGTTAACTGAAGAGGTAAGATAGGATTTAGCAAATTAAGAGGGATTACATCAATCTCGAAGTGATTGCTTGGGCTATTTGGGATTATAAATCGCGTAGTTTAACAGCTTTGCTCTCATCTAGGTATATCAAGAAGATCATGTTTAACTAGAATTGTTACTAAATCTAATAACATAAATATGGCGAGATTAAATTCAGATTTGAATCTAATTGGAATGTTTCGAACTTAGAGTTTAATCATTATGACGACAGAATTATTGATTTTAATGCTTTGCATGCCAAATGGCAGAGTGCTTAATTAACATTGCCATATCTGATATAAAAATCACTGCAGATTAACAATGATAAACTTTATTGGGGTTGACTTACTTAGATTGATTCTAAGCATTTTCGTGTTGAGGAATTGTATCGCCAATCGTCTCAGCCACTTGCCTGAGCAAGACGCATCACTCAAGTGGCAGCTCCATTATTAATTGGACTAAAGCAAGTGCATCCTCATCTTTCGGTGTAACGGCGATTGTGTCTCCATATCCCTCGGGTAACAATTCCATAATGTCCAGCATAATTTTTGCCGGATGTACTTTTATAACTTTAGCTAAACGCAAAACTGCTTCTACATTCAGCGGCACAATTTCGCCTAAATACTTCGAAGTAGCCATAGCCAAATTTAAAACTCCCGTCCGGCTTCGCCTTCCTGTCAAACAGTAGTTGACGTTATCCGGCAGTTTGTCGTTAATTTAAGGCATGAAAACATCTAATACCCAAACAGCCAGACTCGAAGCTCGCGTAGCCACGCGATGCTAGCGGTGAAATAAAGCTAGATGAATACCTTAAGAAGCAAGTAAGCCAAAATATTCGCCGGCATGTTGTATGCCATTGCTTGCAGAATATGCCGCGCCAGCTTTATCCAAGCCGACATCCAATGTGCACAAGGAGTGGACAAAAAGCAATTTAAGATGGATTTGTGCGCTTAGACTAACTCTAAGGCTTTGGAATACTTGGGGTGAACGACGGGGCTCGAACCCGCGACAACCGGAATCACAATCCGGGACTCTACCAACTGAGCTACGCTCACCATAATATGGCTTATTCTTGGATGGTGCGCTTGGCAGGACTCGAACCTGCGACCCCCGGCTTAGAAGGCCGGTGCTCTATCCGGTTGAGCTACAAGCGCTAAACTGGTCGGGGTGGAGGGATTCGAACCCCCGACATCCTGCTCCCAAAGCAGGCGCGCTACCAAACTGCGCTACACCCCGTAATCTTGCTTCTCATTATAAGTAATCTTGCGATGCACCCGTAAAGAGCTGTCTATTATGACGACTGACCGATTCATCGTCAATTATTTTTTTATGTATTTCTTTTTCTAACTACAACTTAGCCTTAACAAGCTCATAGGTATCAGTAACTAGCTCTTCAATATTAGCCATAATTGTCTTTAATTCAGCTAACTTAGCCTCCGCAAAATCCCTATCTTTAAGACTAGCTGTATTTATATAAACATTAAGTGCTGCACTTTTTAAGCCACCATAGGCCGACATAGTGGCAGCGCCTGCATCACTAATAACCGCAAGATTACCTTTATTGGCGGCATCTCGACTCAATACTATCGCTTGTGCACAAGCTCGTGCGCACGCCAAAGGCACTTCAGTAGCGTCTTTCAAGACGCCTTGTATCGCCTGTGATCGAATCATTTTATCTGCATCGCTTTCTTTCGCTAAGCCATAAGCAGCCATCAAGTGATTAAAAACATCAACATCCGCTTTAATCATATCCATCAGCTCACTACGCAATGCTTCTGACTTTAACAACAAAGCCTGCATATCAGCCTCAACTTCACTATATTTAGGCTTACCGATAGTTAGGTTACAAACCATACTAATTAATGCAGCAGACTGGGCGCCCATTAAGGCTGCCGCACTACCGCCACCAGGTGTCGCTGATGCGCTTGCTAATTCGTCAAGATAGACTTCAATGGCTTTATCTTTTATTTCACTCATGGATTTATTACTATCTATATTAGTTTATGACAAAAGCTCAATTTTTCAGCTTTTAGTGAGTTAAGCAATCATTCACGTCGCCAAGTACTTAAACCATTTGGCACATCTTCAATAATAACGCCCTGCTCTTTTAGATCATTACGAATTTTATCAGCCAAGCCCCAATCTTTAGCTTTTTTTGCCTCCAAACGTGCTTGTATTTGCTGCTCAATCAATTCCACATTAATAGCTTCCCCATTAACCACACCACTTTTTAGAAAGTCGTCAGCATCGCCCTGCACGATACCCAGTAAGCCACCTAAAAATCGTAAAGTTGCCACTAAATCTTGAACTTTTGCTGACTTAACTTCTTTGGCAGCGTTCAATTCTCTAGCCAAATCAAATAACACTGACAAAGCGACAGGGGTATTAAAGTCGTCATTCATCGCAACTTCAAAACGAACTTTATAATCCACATCAATACTAGCATTCTGAACATCACAGCCACGTATGGCCGTATAAAGACGTGTCAATGCCAGTCTTGCATCATTCAATTGCTCATCTGAATAATTTAATGGACTCCGATAATGACTAGATAAGATAAAAAAACGAATAATCTCAGGCTGATATTGTTTTAAAACTTCACGCACTGTAAAGAAATTACCTAATGATTTAGACATTTTCTCTTCGTTAATGCGAACAAAACCGTTATGCATCCATACATTAACAAATTTCTCTCCAGTTGCACCTTCAGACTGAGCAATTTCATTTTCATGATGTGGGAACTGCAAATCCATACCACCACCATG
>QVQD01000034.1 GCA_003584875.1 Methylococcales bacterium | reverse complement strand
CGGAATAAGACCATCTAAGCGTAGCGCATGATGGCGTTTCCGGCACAGGATCGCTAGTTATGCTGGAAACGCTTTACTCACTTACGCTCGAAAAGTCTTATTCCGGCCTACAAGTTAAGGCAGTCCCTACGATCTTCACCACAATGTTATCGTTCGCGCGTGGGAATGCTAACAATTATTTGTGTAGATACCTATGGCTAAAGAGGGGGACATAAAAAGAATACTTTCATAGTCTAGATAGCATAAACAGACCTACACCTAATAACAATGAAGGCTTTTGAAAGTTATTCGGCTATTTTAACTAGCCAGCCACCACCGCCATTGCAACTGCCTTGTGCATCGGCGTCTATAGCAATTCTCGCATAAGTGGCTTTTAATGAACTAGGTAGTGTGCCGGTTACTTCAAAACTATTGCCGGCGTTTTTGGGCGAGACTTTGATAGTTATGGGTAAGCCTTTGGCAGTCACTTTAATACTTTCAGGGTGTGTGTTTGCGGATGCGCTAAAAGAAAAGTTTGAGCCGACAGCAACTTCAGTATTTTCAGCTGGAATAAAGTCGGTAAATTTAGGTTTGGCACAGGCTTTAGTGCTACTGCTTCCTCCGCCATAAGCCCAGCAAGGGCTAGTCATAAACGCTAAAACAAAAATCCAAAGGCAAGTATATCTTTTCATTGTTATCTCTCAATAATGTTGGGGTAGATTATTTTATTTATTCAACATTTAAAATAACTGTTTTCGACTGATTGTCAAACTGGGTAGATTGGCTCTAACTATAGATTGAAAGGTCTTGAGTCTTTCCAATTAAAGGCTATCAACTTAAGATGGGATACGGTGCAAGGCTTAACCGCTTACGAAGGGTGTAGGGTCAACAGCATTAAATGGGCGGATTAAGAGATCGCGTAGTCATTTTCAACTATAAAACAGTCAGAAGGGCATTTATTCTGGACTTATAAAAACATGTGGATAATATTTGGGGCCATCTTGCTCAGATGCGTATTCATCTGAACTACGACTTTTTCGGCTGGATTGATAAAGGTGTATATCTTTGTTTAATTTGTAATTGTCTTTAAGGGTCTCACTTGTATCATTTTCAGAAAGGTTTAAATTGCTATTTAGCGGAGTAGCAAGTGCCTGGGTGCCAGAATTAATATAACCCAATACAGCACCACTAGCCGAAAATGCAAAAGTATAGGTCAGGGGGTTAAGTAAGGTATCTCCTAAAATGCCGGCTATTTCTCTAGGTGAGCTTGGGCCCAAAAAAGGCATGACGAGGTAGTTACCCGAGGGAACGCCCCAGTAACTCAAAGTCTGATCAAACCCCTCATTATGCTTAGTTAAATCCATCATACTTGCTACATCAACTAAACCGACTACACCAGCAGTGGTATTGATAAGAAACCGGCCGCCATCCATTGAGCTTTGCTCAACCTTAAGTTGCATTAGGTCATTGATAGTGACACCAATATCTTTGATATTACTAAAAAAGTTAGATGTACCTGTCATAAACCATTCTGGCATTACTGATGCGTATTTTTTACGCACAGGATTTAATACATTGTTGCTAACATCATTATTAAAATCATGTACTGAATGATTCCAGGGTTCCCATGGATCATCATTGCTAGATAAAGATGTGCTCGTGCTCGCGCATCCGCTTAGTAAGCTTAAGATAAGTAACTTACAAAATAATCGTGTATTAGTATGAAAAATTCTCATCTTAAAATTAAGCTCATGAATTTAAATGAATTAATTATCGTTTGATAACACAAAAACATCCGTTTAGGGTTCATTAGTGCAACTAAGGTTATTTAAAAAAAGATTATACTTAACACGCTAAAGTAAGCAATCTAATAAACATTCCCACTTACCGTCTTTTGATATAAACAAGCTCGAGGGATGTCTTTAAGGCTTTATTTAAAATCATGTAGGTGTCTTTATCAAAAGCGGGTCTGGCATTGTCCAGTAAGGCTGAAATCTCTGATTCAGTTTGTACTGTACCTAAGTAACACCAATGATCAATCAGGTGCAGGTCTTGCGCTTCTTTAAGTCCTATTATGCCTGGGTAGGGCCAGTGATTGATTTTCATTTTAGTCATAGCCTTTTGCAAGCGTAAGGCATGAGACAGCATTGATTCTTCACCGACACAAGCCCCTTGGCATTTATGCAGCTGTCTTGCAAAACAAGGCCGACCTTTTGAGATTTTTTCCAAGCCCAGCACGCCCAAGCACAGGCTATTATCCTGAGCTAATTTACGCAGCGCAGTATGGGCGTCTCGTTGTGTACGAAACAAACCATACAAATTCTCTTGCGCACCAAAATCCAAATCATCTGCCCATGTAAGGGTAGGGGTGACGTAGTCGGCTTTTTGTTGTAACTGCCAAGCACATAGATCATTACTGCGTCTCAAGCGTCGATTATGGATAGGTTGCAAGGTCTTAATTAACTGAGCTTCCATTAATAGGGCTCCAATTTCTCCGGCGGTTTCTATGTAATCAATCCGGCGTAATTGTTGAGACAAACTCATCTCTTTGGAATGCCTATGATCGGATGAAAAATGCGAAACCACGCGTTGTTTAATATGCGTACTTTTGCCGACGTACAAAGGTAAATCGTTCTCACCGTAAAACAAATACACGCCGGGTGTATCTGGTAAGCCTTGGATTAAGTCATCATTAACATAAGAAGGAATGCTGGGTCTGCCCACCAGCTTCTTGACGGTGCTAGCAATATGATCGGCCTCCAGTCGATTATGGATATCTTGCCAAAATTGATGGATTAGTTGTGCATCAGACAAGGCTCTGTGTCTATTAGAGACTACTAAGTCATGACGGGTAATTAAGTTATCGAGGTTATGGTGTTTGTGTTCAGGAAATAAAGCTCTGGATAGTTTGACCGTGCATAAAATGTTGGGTCTGAAGACGATATCAAGACGTTTAAATTCGTTTTTTAAAAAGCCATAATCAAACCTTGCATTATGGGCAATAAATAAATAACCCTCCAACAAAGTCTGTAGCTCCTGAGCGATATCTTCAAAGCAAGGCGCATTCACAACCATCTCATTAGTGATGCCAGTCAAGCGTTCGATAAAGGCTGGAATACGAGTTTTAGGATTAAGCAATTGACTCCATTCCCTTACACCGCCTTCATCAATAAAGATAACGCCGACTTCAGTAATACGATCCACCAAGGGATTACCCCCGGTAGTTTCAAGATCAACAAAAGCCAATTGCAGTGATGAATTTAAGATATGAGCCCCCTGTGTCTGAGCTATCAATAGTACCAATTAAATTCCAGATGTTATAAATTTCTCTATGTTTAGGTAAAAAAGCCCGATCACTGTTGAGTGACTGGGTCAGTCGAGTGATTGGTATTAATGATGTATTTAATAAATGAGGTCGCTATCTCGACGATGTGTTAATCGGGTATTCGCACCCGAAGGCGAGATACTTTCTTTTGCTCCGCCAAAAGAAAGTATCCAAAGAAAAGGCGGCTCGATTGCAGCTCAATCTGCGCTCCTCAGTTTTGCCTCTGGTCGGTAGAGAGGGCTTCCTGCCCTCCTAACGACCAGAGGCATCCATGCCGCGCCGCTGTTGAGGCCAATCCCAACAAAACCTGCGGTGCTCGGCGCGGCAAACGAGAGTAAAGCCACGTTACTGCGTAACATCAGCTTATAAGTAAAAATCATGTGCTCTGCATTACGAACGCTAGTGCGATGACGTTGTAGGCCAGAATAAGACCAGCCAAGCTTAGCGCGTGCTGGCGTTTCCGGCAATACGTGGTTACCAATGCCGGAAACATTCAACATCGTACGAACAGGTCGCGACCTGCCCGTACATTACGATTGAAGCGAACAAATCCTACGGCGCTAATATTACTTTGACTGATTTATCAACGGCAGTCTTATCAATATAGCCAATCATGGCTGGATTACTTGCCAGCAACTTTAACAACTCGGCATTGCTAGCGACTTCTTTAGGCGCGGTGCCTTTGCCAGAAAAAATCATCTTCGACCAATATGATTTCAACTGCGAGGCTGACTTTTCGGTGATACTTTTGTGGAACTCATCATGAGCGGGTGTAGCGTCAGTTTGTTCGATAGGCACAGCGGCACTGCCATCGGGGTAACTAGAGGATTTACCTAGAAACAAATTTGCGACTTGTTCTTTGTCCAGTTTAGAAGCAGATGATGTGGCGCTGACGACAACGACCACAGGCTCTGATTGCGCAGTGGCAATAGACAGCAGCAGGCTTGTATTTAGGACGAGGATATGAGGTATTATTTTCATGGCTTATTCCTTAAAAAACCAAGTCATAAGCTAGGGTTAGCATATTGCTGTTGCCATATATGCTCGGAAAAGAAGTACCACCGTAAGAAAGCCAATGATCAAACTGCAGTTTAACGTCACTAGCAGGCGTTAAGTCATAGCGCAAGGCTACAGAGGTGTTGCTATGGCGCTCATTGTCGATGGCATTAGGAGCCAGAATGGTTTCCTCATAAATACTATAGGTCACCATAGGCAGCCATTTACCAAAATGCCGACCTACACTGGCTGAAGCTGCAAAAGAATAGTCATAGTTAAACACCGGCGTGTACAACAGTTCCGTCATTAGTAGCCAATCGTTCGGTGTGATTACGGTCGAAAAACCATACATGTTGCGCCTAGTTTTTTGTCCCCAGTCCATAGTGCAACTGTCGGTATCAACGCAACTGCCAGACACTATTCGTGATTGTGCCAGTGCTGTCATCGCCATCAAGCGACCTTCAAACCAACCTTTAGAGAAAAATAACTCAGCCCCCATGATATTGCTCCAACGATCGTCGCTACGATCATTTTTAGCATAGATTTTATTTATTGGGTTATTGATGACAGTTTCAGTGCCGATATAAGCATTTAAAGTCGTTGACCATGAGCCTAGGGTATGTGTATGACTTATATTAATGCCATTATAATTTGTCACTGCCCAGCCATAGGTCTGTGGTGGCAAATGTACCCAAGGATAGGTCAAACCCACATCTTGGGTTTCAGAAAAGTAAAACAACGGCAAGCGTTTGCGGCCAATTTGCACCGTGGTATCTGAGGTCAACTTATAACTGGCATATAGCCATTCCAAATCTGGCCTGCCGTTTTGTGAGCCGCGCGATACACCTTGAGAGGTTAACGACAACTTATTGGTAAAATCGATACGGCCTTGTAAGCCCAATTTAGAATCGGGTGCTATATTAAGACTGGAATTGTCATAGACGCTTTGATGTGAATAATCACTAATTTGACAGGGACAATTATAGCCCGCATCGGATAGGCCTTTGGGCGAGCCATCTAGCACCTTACCGACGGCTGCGGTTAAAAAACCGGTGCCGGTAAACTTCATGCCAGCATATTCAGCTTCGAGTGCGTTGGCTGTCGTTATGGAGCATAACGCTAGTAAGAGTAAGGTATATAAAGGTATTTTTATCATGGTTTAGTGTCGGTAAATATTCACAAATGGTGGGCAACGCTTTCTGCTCACAACACAATCAATGGTGGAGCGCAAACGCTAAAGCTGCTTGCACACCCTATGTACTACTTGTATCGGGTTCCCAAGCAGAGCTTGGGAACCAGTAAACCAGTGACCAACAATTTATTGTAATGGCCAGTAGGGGCGTATTGCATACGCCCTTTTAAATACGCTCTATTGCCTTCATCATTTAATACTCTTGAGCGTTCGATATTGGGCGTATGCAATACGCCCCTACGATATCCGCTCATTCCTAGGAGTTTGGGAACCAGGAACAAATCCTACGGCGCTAATATTACTTTGACTGATTTATCAACGGCAGTCTTATCAATATAGCCAATCATGGCTGGATTACTTGCCAGCAACTTTAACAACTCGGCATTGCTAGCGACTTCTTTAGGCGCGGTGCCTTTGCCAGAAAAAATCATCTTCGACCAATATGATTTCAACTGCGAGGCTGACTTTTCGGTGATACTTTTATGGAACTCTTCATGAGCGGGTGTAGCGTCTGTTTGTTCGATAGGCACAGCGGCACTGCCATCGGGGTAGCTAGATGATTTACCTAGAAACAAATTTGCGACTTGTTCTTTATCCAGTTTTGTAACAGGGGAGGTGGTATTGACTACCACGACGATGGGGTCTGCGTTGGCTGCTGTCATGATCGATAGCGAGGCTATCGTTATCATAAGAGCCTGAGTAAACATTATATTTTTCATGATTAAGCTCTTAGAAAATGAAATCAACACTAGTGCTGAATAGGTTTACAGAATTACCACCGTTATTAAAAGAACTGGTCGTATGGTGAAATATGCCGTAGCCTGTATTTTCTTGACCATTTTTGGTGCTGGTATCGATACGATCCCATTGGGCTTTTAAGGCAATATTGCTAAATAAGTCATAACGCAAACCTAGGGTTTTGGTGTTTTGATCCATAGAATCATAGGTTAAGATACCGGTTACTATTTGGTTGGTATAAGCGCCATAAGGTCCAGAGCCACCGCTAAAGCTAGTAGGACTACCATTATAAATTTGGGAATAAGTGGCGTAAGGCGTAAATTTACCAAAACGTCCACCCGCAGAAATATAGCCACTAAGGGTTTCATGAAGCAATGATGCCGTAGTAATCTTACCAAATTCACCGGTCAGAAAATAATTGCCATTATCCCAGCCAGCGCCGATAGAGGCAAAGCTAGCCATCTTATTAATAGGGTCTAAGGAGGCTAACTGGGTACAGGCGACCGGATCCCCATAATCCGCCTGGCATATCGATTGCATACCGGGGCGTACAACACCTTCAAAAAATGGGTCATTAAAGGACAGATTGGTGTAGGTATAGCCTGCTCGAAAGGTAAAATCATTGATCGTGGCAACTAGGTTTACACCGGCAAGGTTTTTAGCGGTTACCGTTTGATGCGAAGTCATAGATAACTGAGTATTGCCATAAAAGGGCTGTAGCAGCCAGTTAACCGGCCCCGTTTGCAAGCGGTATAAAAGATCGACACCTTCCATGTGTGAGATAGGGGCTTGATTATAAAACTCTGTCGGTGGCCTTACCCATGGATTGGCATAGTTGACATCTAAGGTGTCCGACAACATATAAACAGCAGGCCGGATGCGCCCAGCCCTTATATCTAAATTGGGCAATATTTTAAACTTGGCAAAGGCCCACTGCAGTTCGGGTACCCAAGAATTGTTAGGATCTTGTTTACTAACGGCTTGAGCGGTAAAACTTAAGCGCGAGGTCGCTTGCCAATCCATTTGCATGCCCAGCTTACTATCAACCACGCCACTGATGTTTTCAGTGCGCCCTGCGCCTCTTGGATTAAGACGAGAGCTTGCGACAAAGTCGGCTTGATTATTATCGCTATAAACGAGCCCAGCAGTACCAAAGCCTTTTATACTGACATCGTGGCCTAAGTCTAAGGCATAAGCATTAGGCAGCATAATGGCTGCTCCTAACGCAAGTAAGAGTATTTTATTTATATTCATATTGGGCTTGTGTTTGGGTTATTTAAATAACTTTTTGAATAGATTGCACAGTTTGTAAAGCGTTAACTTATATTAAATATATTAAAATTATGTGAATTGGTTGGTAGTCATCCAAGTTAAAGCAGATGTGATTAGATACTTAAATATAATAGGTAGGGTAAATCTAGGTGATGACACCTTGAGAAGGGTTTCGGATAACGTCTCCAACATGATTTCAAACGCGATAGCTTGAAGTTAGATAGCCTAAGCTTATTAAGAGCTTAGGCTGTTTTTAGCCATGAGAGGATGATGCCACTATTTAATATTAGTGCTAAAGTGCCAATTTAGTAGAGATACAGATATTGAGGTGTTTTAATGCAAAGATATGAAGCTGATATCATTTCATGGGCGAATATGAACAGGCGGCATTTATCCGGTCTGGTCGGTTTAATTTGCTTGATCTTGAACATATTGCCGATGAGATTGAATACGTGGGAAAAAGTGAGCAGTGTGAATTAGAATGTCGGATGGCAGTTTCAGCCTTCTCATAGAGGCGTAGGTATCTACACAGGTTTCTTATCGGCGTGGAAATGATAAAAAACACCGTAGGGGCGTATTGCATACGCCCAACATTGAAAGTCCAGTGTTATAGAGCTTATTTTATAAGGGCGTATGCAATACGCCCCTACGATCTTCACTACAAGGTTATCGTTCTCGCGTGGGAATGCTAACAATTATTTGTGTAGATACCTTCTCATGTACGATAAACTCAACTTTTTATCAATAGGCTAACTTGATGCGTTTATCAGATTTTCAAAAACACAGTATTTTGGTTATTGATGCGAGAAGCTCGTAATGCCTTTTTAGATGATTATCCTGATGATCAAGAATTACAAGCAGCTTTATTGAACAAGGCTCATGACTTAGCAGCCCAATTACTTGGAGTGCTTGACGGAATTAAGGTATTTGTTAAGCCTTACCTGTAGACTCAGTCAAGATGTTCGGCGAGCAACCAAATTGGAGAGAAGCCCTTAAGTTGTAGGGCTATTTCGCGACAGCAAGCCGCCACACGCGCAATATCGAAAACAATCGAATAAGTAGCCTCACGAGAAAAATCTAGGTAAGTGGCAGATTTATAGCTCCGCTTATGGTGTATTGTCGCTACCGTTCCGTATCCCCCTTAGAATATTGATCTGCACTACGGCCGTTACTAAAATTGTAGTCTGTCACTGTTACGTATTACTTTATTTACTCACTCACCGACCTATCTTTGAGTATAATCACCCAAAAATCAATGAGGATGATATGACTAAACAGGATATTGACGAGATAGCCAACACGGATGTCTTAAAAGATAATTACGACAGTCCATGGAAAGAGGCGGTTGAGCATTATTTTCCGGAATTTATAGCGTTCTATTTTCCTGAGGCTTATGCCGAGATTGATTGGTCAAAGGAGTATATATTTTTAGATCAAGAGCTACGGGCAGTCGTCCAGGATGCCGAATTGGGAAAACGCTTTGTTGATAAATTAGTCAGAGTGACCTTGCAAAATGGCGATGAAAACTGGATATACATCCATATTGAAGTGCAGGGAACAAGGCAAACGGAATTTGCTGAGCGTATGTTTGTTTACAACTATCGTCTTTATGATCGTTATCGTCGGCCAATTGCCAGTATGGCCGTGCTCGCAGATGAACATAAGCTTTGGAAACCAACTGCTTATGGCTTTACCGTACTGGGTTGCAAACATACTTTGGAGTTCCCTGTTGCTAAACTGACCGACTATCACGACAAAGTCGATGAGTTGCTGGCATTGGATAATGCTTTTGCCTTGATTACGGCTGCGCATATCCTGACTCAGCAAACCAGAAAAGAAAACCAAGCACGCTATGAAGCCAAATTACGCTTGATAAAAATACTGTATCAACGACAGTGGAATAAACAACGCGTAATAGACTTGTTCATTGTAATAGATTGGCTAATGAAGCTGCCAGAATGGTTAGATCAGCAGGTCTGGCATGTAATTGAAACAATTGAGGAGACTGAGAAAATGCAATACATTACTAGCGTAGAAAGAATAGGCATTGCCAAAGGTCGATTAGAAGGACGATTAGAGGGTGAATCCAAGTTACTTAGAAAGCTACTTGAGTTCCGCTTTGGTACTTTACCCACATGGGCAATAAACAAATTAAATAGTGCCCCAGAACAGAGTTTAGAAGCGTGGGGTGAGGCAGTTTTGACTGCGCCGACCTTGGAAGCTGTTTTCGAAGATAGTAAGACGCACTAAATCCTCAATAATTGAAACAATTGAGGAGACTGAAAAAATGCAATACATTACTAGCGTAGAAAGAATAGGCATTGCCAAAGGTCGATTAGAGGGTGAATCCAAGTTACTTAGAAAGCTACTTGAACTCCGCTTTGGTGCTTTACCCACATGGGCAATAAACAAATTAAATAGTGTCTCAGAACAGAATTTAGAAGCGTGGGGTGAGGCAGTTTCCGGCAATGGATTCTGTATTCATGGTCGGTTTTCCCGATAGAGGGTTAATATCTCGACGGCATTACCATTAATACGATAAACAAAGCTGTATTTTTGATATACCACGCGGCGCACATCGTCGCCAAACTTAGGTATTAGGGTACTGGATTCAGGGAATTAGCCTAATAAAGAGATTAACTAATCTTCAAAACGTTGCAGGTAATTCACCACAAATTGATTAGATAACTGCTGTTGATATAAGTAATCGGCAATTTCTTCTAAACGTTGCTGGGCGCGGGGAGAAAAAACAATGCGGTGATTATTCATATTTCTTACGTAGTGCCTGCATCACATCTTGCAATGGTAAGGCTTCACCTGCATCAAATTGGGAGATAGAAGTGCCTATATCTTGTTTTATTTTACGTTGCTGAACAAAGTCGGCAAAAGCAGTGACAAGCGACTGTTTATTATTGCCGTAAAGCTGCTTAAGGTTTTCTTCAAGTTCAGGGTTGTTAATTTCTATGTTTAACATGTTGGGCTCCGATGTTTAATTGCATTAATTTGAAATAGGCAGCAGCATAACCTTGGTTTGTTCTTTCATCATACTGATGTTGTAGGCAATCGCTTTTTTTTAGCTTCAATTATCCCAGTCTGTTCTGAGTTATCTATCCAGACTGTAACAACAATTGATCAATGTTATCTAGGTTTTTTTTGTTCAGGATTTTGGTTAAGGCTCATAAGCTTTCACATTCATCTGTCGACATTGCTTAAAGTTTAACCGATTGTTTACCATAGACAGGTTTTTTATAGAGGGAACTTCCTGATAAAGCCATATACGAGGAAAAAGAAACAGGAATAGTGAAGGTAGCAATATGTAAAATCAGCGACACGATGACTGTGTGTACCGGAGATAACCCGGAAACAGGCAAAAAAAAGCCCTAGATTTGACTCTAAGGCTTTGATTTATTTGGCTCCCCCGGACGGGCTCGAACCGCCGACCTAGTGATTAACAGT
>QVQD01000179.1 GCA_003584875.1 Methylococcales bacterium | reverse complement strand
TACCCAAGCGTAGCGCGTGGTAGCGTTTCCGGCACAGGAGCACACCGATGCCGGAAACGCTTTTCTCGCTTGCGCTCGTAAAGTCTTATTCCGGCCTACAGCTGTCAGCGGGTCGAAGTTGGAGTCAAAACTCACGAGTTTTGATTCGTACTTTGGATGGAGCTTTTAACCACATGATCGTGGCTTGCAAATCACGACCGGCATCGCTTTTTTTGCCATCAAAACTCGTGAGTTTTGACTCCACTTCTTTCGCTCTTATGCGGGACGGGGTTTATAACCCCGCTCCTAACGTTTAAGATTTCGAAATTATTGAAGCACCTAAACTTCAAACCCCGACCAGCTTCGGCACAATCTATTCCACCTTAAGTTGATAGCCCTTCTATTCAACCGCCGACCCAGAAAAATCCATTTCTACCCTACCATTAATCAGTTTTAAATTAGCATCAAACTCGCTATCTTTAGTGGATTTAAATCCTTTTAACAGGCCTGTCTCACCGGTAGTCAGTAATTTAAGCGCTAATTCTTCTGTTATAACTTTCTGAGCAATCACTTTCCATATCACTGCTTTACAGCCATTGCGCCATTCACTGCAACTATAAGCTTTGCTGGTTTCAATGATTTTACCGTTACATATAGGGCAATCGGCTAAGGCTGAGGCTAGCTTTTGTACTGGTTGATTTTGCAATTTGTTATAAATGAGTTCCCCTGAAGGCTGCAATATAAGTTGTGCGTTAAAGCTGTCATTATCAATTTTAAGTAGATAGGCCTTCAAGGTTCGACCTATTTGAAATAATTGACAGGCCATATCGCGGGAAATAGTCACACCATAGTACTGTTTCCATAACACATACTGGCAACCAGCTTTCCATTGACTGCAACCATAACCTTGCCGACCTTCGATAATCAATTGTTTACAACGTGGACAGGCGCCTAACTGAGTATCGTCATAAAGTGACTTATCTGAAGCGTCTTTTAGTTGCTGGGTAAATTGAATAATCTCCGCCATAAACTGATCAGGATCATAAGCATTCTGCTCTATTTTTTTTAGCTTAGCCTCCCATTCACCAGTCATAGCCGCTGACTTTAAGCGCTCATCGGCGATAATAGCTATCAGGTGTCGACCTGATGCAGTAGATAAGATTAATTTTTTTTGGCGTTGAATATAGCGGCGTTTAATCAAGCCTTCAATAATTGAGGCTCGGGTGGCGGGTGTGCCTAGGCCTTTTTCTTTTAAAGCTTCTTTTAGCTTTTCATCGTCAAAGGTTTTTCCGGCAGATTCCATGATGCCTAATAAACTTGCTTCGTTATAGGCTTTAGGCGCGGTAGTTTTACCTTGGTTGATATGAGGCTCATGAGGACCTGTTTCGCCGACAGTAAAGACTGGCAATAATTTTGGTTCATTATTTTTTGGGGCTTGATTAGCAGCACTGTTTTTATATAAGGCCTGCCAGCCTTCTACTTCTATCACTGTACCCGAAGCCTTAAATTTGGTTTTTTGTACCGCAGCTAATACCGTGGTGATTTGTTTTAAGCAAGGCGGATAAAAAGCGGCGATAAATCTTAAAACAATAGCCTCATAAACTTTCGCTTCATCTGGGCTTAAATGACTCGGCAGAATCGTAGTTGGAATGATGGCATGGTGATCGGTGACTTTAGCATCATTAAAACAACGCTTACTGAGGTTTAAGGCCTCCAGATTTAAAGGCGCTATCTGCTCACTAAAATTAGTACGCAGAGTCTCTAGGAGAGGTTTGATGCTGGGTTTCATATCTTGCGTGAGACAGCGACTATCGGTACGCGGATAAGTAACGTGCTTTTTTTCGTATAACTGCTGAGTTAAGGACAAGGTTTGATCGGCTGTCAAACCATAGCGTAAATTCAGGTCTTTTTGTAATTCGGTTAAGTCGTAAAGTAACGGTGGCTGAACGGTTTCGCGCTTACCTTTTACCGAGGTAATTTCTAAGGGGTGCGGCTCAATTTGCTTTAACAAAGTCTCAGCGTCTGCTTGTTGCTCAAATCGTCCACCGACGTATTGAAAATCAACGGCTCTGTAGAGGGTATATAGCTCCCAGAAATCCTTAGGTACAAACTGTGCTATCTCTAAATCTTTCTGCACAATCAAGGCTAATACTGGTGTTTGCACTCTACCTATAGTCCATAAACTCCCATACTGACCAAATTTTAGGGTATATAAGCGAGTGGCATTTAAACCGACGATCCAATCAGATTCACTACGACATTTTGCGGCACGATAAAGACCTTCATAAGCACTACCCAGTTGTAATTGACTGAAACCTTTTTGAATAGACTCGTCGGTTAAGGAGCTAATCCATAAACGTTTAATAGATTTATGTAAGCATTCCGTCCACGATAAGATATAGCGAAAAATTAACTCCCCTTCCCTACCCGCATCCGTTGCACAGATGATTTCATCGGCGGGTAAAAATAAGCGTTTAATGATATTAAGTTGTTTTTGCGCGGATTCATCTCCGCGAGCTTTTAAGCCAAAAGGCTCGGGTATCATTGGCAGCGCGTCTAGGGACCAACGCTTCCATTCGGGATGATATTCATCAGGCTCTTTAAGCTCAACTAAATGTCCAAAAGCCCAAGTTATTTGGTAGCCATTACCTTCGAAATAACCATCACGTTTTTGATTAATATTGAGACAACGGGCAATGTCTCTTGCGACTGAGGGTTTTTCAGTGAGTATGACTTTCATGAAGGTTTCAAAGAATATCGGGTAGAGGGTGCATTGGGAACGCCAAGCCTTTGATTTCGCGAAACAGGGCTTAAAGTTCCTATGCTAATCTGGAAGTCAGTAGGCCGGAATAAGACCACCCAAGCGTAGCGCGTGGTGGCGTTTCCGGCACACGATCGACTTGACTGCCGGAAACGCTTTGCTCGCTTACGCTAGCAAAGTCTTCACCGGCCTACGACTTTCCCTACAGGACTTTGTTTTCAATAATAGCCAAGCGCTCGGCTTCTATGCCTAACAAAAACTCGCCTTTTAAAAGACCTAACAATTCTTTACCGGCCATGCTGTAACGCCAACCGTGCAATAACGAACACTCTTCATCTTCATTAAACATCAAGACTTCTAAATCTTTACGGGTAGCCAAGATAGTGGGATTAAGGGCATTTTCTTCGGCCCTTATACGTACCAAGGCCGTTAAAATATCTAAAATAGCCTCTTGTTGCTGTGTTTTTTTGGCCGATCGATCTTTGTCATTTAAAGGTAGAGGTGGGCGTTGCTTAGCATCACTAATTAATGAACAAATCTCTTTGCCATAACGATGCAGGGCACGTTCGTTAATACCCCGCACACTGGCTAATGCTCCAATTGTTTCGGGTTGTAATTTGGCTAAATCAAATAATAACTCATCACGTAACAACCAACTTTTTGGCCTATCTTCGGCTTGTGCCGTTTTTTCTCGCCATTGCGCTAAGGTCTGAATGATTGATAATTGCTTACCCGTCAGTTTGTTTTTGCCTTTTATTCTAAGCCAAGCTTTTTCTGGATCAACCACATAGTGCTCTGGATTAGTCAATTCAGCAAAATCGTGTTTTAACCAATCGATACGCCCTAATTCAGTTAATTTTTTCAACATCAGTTGATAGATCTGACACAGATAAATCACATCATCCGCCGCATATTCAATTTCTGCTTCGGTTAACGGACGCTTACTCCAATCAGCTCGTGTATGAGCTTTATTTAAATTAATACTTAATAAGCTAGACACCAACATGGCATAGCCTGGGTTATCTTGAAAACCTAATAAGGGCGCTGCTATTTGCGTATCAAAAATAGGTCCAGGTAATTTCCCAGTAGCTTGATGAAAAATCTCTAAATCTTGTCTACATGAATGAAAAACTTTAACGATAGCGGGATTTTCTAAAGCCTCATAAAGTTCACTCATATCAGACAGAGCGATAGGATCTATGCAAGCGACCCACTCAGGCGTGGCAATTTGCAACAAACAAAACTTTGGATAATAAGTTTTTTCACGTAAAAACTCTGTATCTAAGGCTAACCAAGGCTCGGTTCTAATCTGCGCACAAAGGCTAACGAGTTGTTCAGGTGTATTTATATATTGGATGGGCGTCATAAAGTTAGATGCGTTAGTAGTGTTAGCCGGATATTAAGGGAAGCATGGTTCATGCATAAATTACATGGCTAATACATCCAAACCCGCATGTTCTTGAACTAGCGTTTCGGGTACAGACTCACCCCGCATTAGGCCTACGAAATCAAATAATTGTCTATCAACCAACTGTGAAGGCGCAACATTCTGTAAGCTGGTAAAAATCGTTTCTAAGCGCCCAGGAAACTGTTTATCCCAGATATTTAACATCTCTTTCATCGCTTGTCGTTGCAAGTTAATCTGAGATCCACATAAGTTACAGGGAATGATGGGGTAATCTCTAAAGGCGGCATAACGCTCGATATCTTTTTCACGCATATAGGCTAAAGGCCGAATGACAATATTCTTTTTATCATCACTCAATAATTTTGGTGGCATGGCTTTGAGCTTACCGCCATAAAATATATTTAAGAAGAAAGTCTCGAGTATATCGTCACGATGATGACCTAAGGCAATTTTAGTAATGCCATTAGCTTCTGCATAACCGTACAAAGTACCACGGCGCAAACGAGAACAGAGCCCACAAGTGGTATTGCCTTCTGGTATAACGCGCTTTACAACACTGTAGGTATCTTTTTCAATAATATGATATGGCACGCCTAAAGATTCAAGATAGGCAGGCAATACATGCTCAGGAAAACCTGGCTGTTTTTGATCCAAATTAACGGCGATTAATTCAAAATCGATAGGAGCTGTTTTCTGCAGATTCATGAGTACGTCTAGCATAGTAAAAGAATCTTTACCGCCTGATAGACACACCATAACCTTATCACCGTCTTCGATCATGTTATAGTCGACAATGGCATCGCCGACATTATGCCTTAAACGTTTTTGTAGTTTATTAAACTCGAATTTATCTTTTTGATGTAGATCTGACATGGTCAGAATTATATAGAGTAGTTATGCAAGAAAGGACATTCAGGCTCATCAATAGATGAGCCTGAATAAGAGCGGTTTTAGCCGTTATAACGCTGAAAAACTAAGGTTGCGTTAGTGCCACCAAAGCCAAAACTATTGGACATGATGGTATTTAAGGTCACATTATCTTCACGTTCACGAACGACAGGAATGCCTTCAGCACCAGGATCAAGCTGGCTAATATTTGCTGAAGCACTCAAGAAGTTTTCTTCCATCATTAATAATGAATAGATAGCTTCATTAACACCGGCTGCACCTAAAGCATGACCTGTTAATGATTTTGTAGAACTGACTCTTGGTACGTTTCCTTCACCAAACACAGCACGCAAAGCTTCTAATTCTTTAGTATCACCGACGGGAGTACTCGTGCCATGAGCGTTGATATAATCAATAGTGCCATCTACCATAGCCATGGCTTGTTGCATACAACGGATTGCGCCTTCACCTGAAGGTTGCACCATATCATAACCATCAGAGGTTGCTCCATAACCTGTTAATTCAGCATATATTTTAGCGCCACGCGCTTTAGCATGTTCTAGCTCTTCTATGACTAATACACCACCGCCACCAGATATAACGAAGCCATCACGGGTTTCATCATAAGGTCTGGATGCAGTTGTAGGTGTGTCGTTATATTTAGACGATAAAGCACCCATGGCATCAAATAAAACTGACATGGTCCAATGTTCTTCTTCACCACCACCGGCAAACACTACATCTTGCTTGCCCATTTGTATTAATTCCATGGCATGACCAATACAATGCGCACTAGTTGCACAAGCTGAACTGATGGAATAATTAACGCCTTTAATTTTAAAAGGTGTTGCAAGACAAGCGGTATTGGTACTAGACATGGTTCTAGGCACCATATAGGGGCCTACTTTCTTCACGCCTTTTGAACGTAAGATATCAGCCGCTTCAACTAAGTTTGAGGTAGAAGGGCCGCCAGAACCCATCACTAAGCCAGTTCTAAAATTAGAAATTTCTGCCTCTGATAAACCAGAGTCATCAATCGCTTGTTGCATGGCTACATAATTGAATGCCGCACCATCGCCCATAAAACGCTTTATTTTACGGTCGATAAGTGAATCTAAATCTATGTTAATCGCTCCGTGCACATGGCTACGAAAACCCAATTCTTCATAGACACTAGCAAATGTAATACCTGATCGACCTTGCTTCAAGGAATCAACAACTTCATTCCGATTATTGCCTATACTAGAAACAATACCTAAACCGGTGACTACGACTCTTCTCATTTTAGTGTTGACCTTTTAAAAATCTGCTGTAGAAGTAAATAACCCGACTCGTAAATCAGTCGCTTCATAAATAACTTTGCCATCGACTTCCATAGTCGCATCAGCGATACCCATCACTAGCTTACGCATAATGAGTCGTTTTAAATTAATTCGATAAATTACTTTTTTTGCAGTAGGTAAGACTTGTCCAGTAAATTTGACTTCACCTACACCTAAGGCTCGTCCTTTACCAGGCCCACCCATCCAGCATAAATAAAAACCGACTAGTTGCCACATAGCATCAAGACCTAAACAACCCGGCATAACTGGATCACCTTGAAAATGACAAGCAAAAAACCATAAATCAGGAGTGATATCGAGTTCAGCGACAATTTCACCCTTACCATAAGTGCCGCCTTCATCAGACATATAAGTGATACGATCCATCATCAGCATATTAGGTAATGGTAATTGCGCATTATTAGGTCCGTATAACTCTCCCCGACCGGACATTAATAATTCTTCGCGCGTAAAACTATGCTGTTTTTCCATACCCTGTGTGTACCTTTTAATTATTCTTATAAAGTAAAGGCATATTATCTAACAGTCACTCAAAAAAATCAGCTCAATTTTTACTGCTGATGCACTTCTGGCAACAATTCACGCAATTTTAATGCCTTACCTTGCAGTCGCTCTTGATAAATAATGGTGTATGCAAGTACCGAACTGACATATTTCCTTGTTTCTTTAAAGGGTATAGTTTCTATCCAAACATCAGTCGGTAACATCCTGTCATTAGACAACCACTTAGTCACTCGACCAGGCCCTGCATTATAAGCTGCTGTTGCTAAAGCAAAATGCCCATTAAATTGCTTCAATAAATGCTTAAAATAAAAAGCACCAAATCTAATATTAATTTCAGGCACAAACAAGCTATCCGCTGATTGCCAAGGCGCATTAAGTTGACCCGCAATTTCCTTTCCAGTTTCTGGCATAATCTGCATTAAGCCCCGGGCCCCAGCCGCAGACATTGCCTTCGGATCAAGCATACTTTCTTGGCGAACTAAGCCAAAAATAATCGCAGGCTCAAGATTCATATTAAATGCATTACTTTGAATTTGATTAGTGTATTGAAGCGGGAAACGTAAAGCCAAATCATCCCAATAATCGGCTTTAACTAAGGTCATAATGGCTATTTGATGCCATTGCCATTGCTGCGCTAATTTAGCTGCGATCTTACGTTGCGCCTTGGATAGTTTATTGATTGAAAACCACCACTGGCGTTTTGCCTCAGAATCACGCTTTAATTCAATGAATTCATGAATAGCTTGAAAATCGAATTGCTCGGCTAATGCCGTCAATTCATTGTCCTGCAGATTAACGGGATGATCCGAAAACGCATAAGGTTTATTGATGGCATCAGCTGCCATAAAGCCATAATAACTTCTATCAGCTGAAAGTGTTTGATATTGAGCCTGCCCCTGCTCTACCTGCCCCGTTTCTATTAAAGCTCTCGCCTGCCAATATTGCCATTGAGGAGTTTGTTTTTCTTCAGCGCTTAAACCTGCCACAGCTTGACTAACTTGCTGCCAATCTAATGCATATAAAGCTGAGCGAACTTTCCATTCCCTAACTTCTGCATCAGGCTCTAACACTTGAGTCAAATGATCAAAAGCTCTGTCGTCTCGTGCGTGAGCCAAAGCAAGCCCCAATATCTTTTCAACTTGCTGAACATGTTGCTTATTGAAATGGCCTAATGACTTTTTATTATCCCAGACCAATATTGCTGATTCTAAATCTGATTGAGCTAGTCTTTGCAGACCATCTATAAAAATACGCGCATGCAAATCACTATCGACCACAAACTGATCATATTCGATCATTATTGGTTTTTTATGTATTTGTAACCATAAATCAGCGACCTTTCGATTAGAATCATCCAGCAAATATTTTAAAGAATTGATCAAGGGCTTATTGTTATTTTTTAATGCCAACTCAAAGCGCTGCCAAATTAATTCAGGCGTTAATAAAGGCGACAACAGCAACAACGACATCAAATCATTACATTCATTTACTAAACTATCGCCTGTAAACCATAAGCGTATGGCCTCAGCCAAAGGTTGCTGCCGATGACCTAACCTATAACTTGCCCAATAATACTGGCACTCATGAGCAACGCTATCAGACGTCTGATAGAATTGAACAAATTCTTCCCAGCGCTGATTATCAGCAAGATAACTCAACCACTGATTTCTAAGCATACCGGCATAACGCGTGTCTTTATGATTGACTAAGAAACCCTTAATACGCTCAGTTTGAGATAAATCGGTCTTTAACCACTGATATTGCAAATAAGGATAAAGCGGATAAGTAACTAATTGGCTGCTCAAACTTAAAAACTCTGGGCTTTTACCTTGCGCTAACATTTTTTCTGCCAATAAAAAATCTTGCCGTTGTTGATCAAACTCACTACTAAAAGCGACGTTACAAAGAAAAGACATGCCCAATAAAAGACACGTTAATTGACGTTTAATTTGCATAAGATTCATAGAGACTTAGCAAATAAAGTTCAGAGTTGATTTTTTTAAATAAGACATTAGTAACAAATAAAAAAGCTATTCTAGAAGGGCATAACATTGCTTAGTTGAAAACCCAAAAAACAATGCCTATATGAATAATGCCAGAAAAGTCATATAACCGCCATCTCTAACTGTTGATTTACAGAATGCAAATGGACTATTAATCAATAATGTCTTTGCTAGTCTCTAGCGAAATATTGGAATTAAAACAACGCCAAGCTATCTGGTTTTAGCATACGATCTGGCGCAATCTAAGATACATCAACCTAGCTAAGGATGATAAATTAAACCATTGGCTTGCAATCCCACTAAATTAATTTGAGCAGCCAAACTCCCAGCACCACTATCGGCAACACCTGCAGCTAATGCTAATAATGTAGCTTTCGTGTAAGCGCCATTATTTAAGCCATTGATGTATTGAGCTTCGTCAGCTAGGTTTGAAGCGCCAATAACATTTGTATAAACGAAATCTACCCAAGCACTGTTAGTAGTTGAACCAATTTGGTTTTCTATTAAATTTAATGATTCTATCAATGTGGCGACCTCAGAGTTAGATTGCCCTTGGTCATATAGTGAAACACCTGCTGCAAAATAAGCTGAGACTTTGCTTGCACCAAAGGCCGTACCAATCATCATAGCAGTTAAATAACCATTTTGTGCTGACTGAAAGTCCAAGGCGATTGTCGAACCATCATTAAAAACTGCTCGCTGTATATTATTTAAGGTTTCTATACCCAAAGTTCCTACCGTATCAATCAGAGTTGCACTAACTCCCGATATTGACACGGTAAAATTTGTAGCGGGTTCTGAAAATACAACCTTATTAAGCCCAGATATTCCGTTTATAGTCTGATTAGCTTGGGCGCTATAAGTGCTATTGGGTGGTAACGTAACTATATTATCTGGCGCTAATGAAGTGTCATTAATAATCACAGACGTGGAAGCGAGGTTCCCAGCTAGCGTCACAGTAGCTGTCGTAGCGCCATCTGTCATTGAATTGTTTTTAATTCCAAGATCGATAGTTCCCGTACCATCTGCACCGATTGTAACTGTACCCGCTAGACTGTCGCTTATAAGTCGATTTGCAGCAATCCCCGAAATCGAATAACTGACAGTCGTACCAGGAGCCACGCCCACAGTTTGGACACTAATAAGATCATGCTCTCCTTCATTAACAAAAACTGCAGTAGGCACTGGGTTATCAACTGAAGTAGCTCCAGCCAATTGATAAGCAGGAGCCATTTTATAGCCCAAAGCTTGCATCACCAGGAGATCTATAAAACTAAATGTTCCTGCTACACCATTTAAAGAACCACCATTAACATCGGTAACAACTGTCCAGTCAGCTGGATCTCCATTAAGACTACCATCAAGATTTCCCATATTGGTAGCGCCGCCATTAATTGAATAATACCCACCCGCAGTCCCCGTGGTTAATTGCAGCTTACCTAAAAATGCGTAGTCGTATAAATCATTAACACCATATATTTGATTCATCGAACCAGTAGAAGCATTTACTCTTCCTAAGGCATGAGTAATTTCATGGATTACTGTCCCAATAAAATCTGCCTGATTTGCCCCCAAGTTAGTAGGTGAGTAACCCCAATCTATGCCTGAAGAAAATCCTATAGACCCATCAATTTTTCCAGATTTCAGGACAGGTAAATTAAGTGCTAGTGCCTGAGCGGTATAGACTGTCCAGAGCCCAACTCCTGCTGTCGGATCGGTTTCTGGTAAATTATCGACTAGATAGCTAGAGTTATTTAAACTTGCAGTCGTGATTAGTGCGCTAAGCAATTGATTATATGTAAGCGCTGCTTGATTAGGCGTGGGCATTCCTTCCGCAACAGCACTTGCATCAATTGCTGTTCCAGCATTTTCACCCCACCCCACCTGTATATTGACTGTTATCGGATTAATAATAGCTTTGTCGATAATGTCTGCCCCAACTTGCAACGCTGTCTTAAAAGCAGAGGGAGCGGCATTACACGATAGATCATAAATAAAATTTATTTGCATAATAATTATTTGGCTGAGGATTTGATGAGTAATCGGGATTTATTTTATCAGTATTAAAATTACGATGATAATTATATCAATCGATTACTAGGAATAACGGCGGGGAGTTGAATTGAAATTAAAACAAAAACTATCG
>QVQD01000159.1 GCA_003584875.1 Methylococcales bacterium | reverse complement strand
CGATTCAGCTTGTCAACTCCTTGTCGACTTTATTTTTTAACCCAGAGCCAAGAATACAAACCCTAGCTCCGAGTAGCCGACCATTATAACAACCTCGGCCAACTTGTCAAACTTCCCTTATAAATCCAATCCTGCTTCCTGCACTTCCAAGTTCACCTAACCCCGAAAGAACTGCGTATTATACAGAACACCTTCTTACCGTCAAGCCCTATTGCTAGATAGAGCATCATCGACATCACCTTTTCGTGATCGGCACTTTACCTACAGACTTAATCAGTAAACCAACTTTTTACCATCGCTTTCTTTACCAACCACCAAAACTTGTAAGTTTTTTTTTAAATTACAGACCACACGTTTTTAAAGATAACCCTAAAACTCTTCCTCTGATACCGTCATTTATAATTGATTTCTGTATTAGTTATATCCCAACTAATAGCTTATTTGACTCCCAGACTTTCAAATATACAAATCTTTACTGCTAGTAGAATTAATACTTAAAAAATTCCTTTCACCTTGTTAGCCAGTATTTTTCTAACTCACTTAATAAAAATGCTAAGATGTTAAATTTATTTGCAATCTGGTTTATTCATGCCCAACACTTTAAAACTTTCTACTGATTCTCTGAAACTAACTGTCGATTTGACAGGTGTTGAATTTCCCGCCGCTCCACGCTTGCAAACTACTATAATAGGACAACCAAGAGCTCAATCTGCTCTAGAGTTTGGTATAGCCATGCCAAACCCCGGCTACAATATCTTTATAATGGGTGAATCTGGACTTGGTCGACTATCAATGGTCACTAATCATTTAGACGCACTTACCAGCTCTATGCCTGCACCTGCCTCTTATGCTTATGTCGAAAACTTTGACAATAGCAGAGAACCTATTGCTATTGAACTACCTGCCGAGCAGGGACACCTATTTGCTAAAGATATAGAAAAACTAATAAATGACTTATTAGCAACCTTTCCAGCTGCATTCGAAAGCCCTAATTATCAACAAAAAAAATCTGCTTATGAACGTCAATTTAGCCAGCACTATAACAATGCAATTGATTTAGCTGATAAACAAGCTCAAATAAATAACATTGCCCTATTTAGAGAAAGCGATAATATCACTTTCGCACCTATTCGAAAAAACAAAGCTCTTAACGAAGAGCAATTTTCTCAATTACCACAATCTGAACGCGAGTTATTTCATAAGCAAGTTGAATCGCTAGAAGAGTATTTAGGCGAAGTGTTATTGGAACTGCCACAATGGCGTAGAACGTTAGTTGATAAAATTAAACAACTTGATAATGACACTATTCGCTTATCAATCAATCCAATTTTTTCCGAATTGAATGATAAATATCAAAACATTGATGACGTTATTACTTATTTAGCAGAAATAAAAAAGAATTTAGGGAATATAATTACTGATTATTTAATGCCAAGTCGGTCTCTAGAAACAAGAGACAGCAATACAAAACGACTCATTTTAAATGACCAACTTAAGCCCAACATCATTATTGATAACAAACATGAAAATGGTGCTCCCGTTATTTATGAACCCCATCCTACTTTCCAAAACTTATTTGGCCGTATTGAATACGTCAGCGAACAGGGCGCATTAATAACTAACTACCAAAAAATTTGTGCAGGCTCTTTACATAAAGCCAACGGAGGTTATCTGATCTTAGATGCAGAAAAAATCTTGACCTACCCTTTTGTGTGGGAAGGTCTTAAGCGAGCACTACAATCAGGACGCATTGAAATTGAATCGCCGTATTCTGAGTTAGGTATTAACACCATGACCTTAAAGCCAGAAGTCATACCTTTAAAAATTAAGGTTGTATTAATTGGCTCTAGGGACATTTATTATTTATTAGAAGAAATGGATAGTGAATTTAATGAAATGTTTAGGATTCTGGCTGATTTTGACAATTATATTCCTCGCAACATTGAATCCATGAACAGCTTTGCTTCATTAATGATTAAACACACTGCTGATTCCGGGGCCAAACCTTTAACTCTTAGAGCAATTGAAGGACTCATTGAACATAGCTGTCGCCTCTCAGAAAATCAAAAACATTTTTCTGCTCACATAAAAGACTCATTAGATATTATTGCAGAAGCTCATTTATTTTGTACGCAAGCTCAACACCAAGAGATCGATAGATCTCATATAGAACAAGCGTTAACTGCTAGAGAATACCGTAATGGCCGCTTATCCCAAGCCATTCTTGATGAAATGCTTGATGGTACAATTCTTATTGATACTGACGGTTTAGCGATAGGTAAAATTAACGGTCTAACAGTTTTAGAAATCGGCGGCAGTAATTTTGGTGCACCAGCTCGTATTACTACTACAGTTTCTCCTGGCTCAAGAGGCATTGTTGATATTGAACGAGAAGCAGAATTAGGACAAGCGATTCATTCCAAAGGCGTCATGATTTTAACCGGCTATTTAAGCCATATTTACGCCCAGCAATTTCCTTTAGCCATCTCAGCCAGCATTGCCATTGAACAGTCTTATGGCTACATCGATGGAGATAGTGCCTCATTAGCTGAACTATGCTGCCTCATTTCTGCACTTACCCGCACCCCAATTAAACAAGCCTTTGCCGTTACCGGCTCTATCAATCAATATGGTGAAGTACAAGCCATTGGTGGCGTTAACGAAAAAATAGAAGGTTACTTTAGACTTTGTCAGGCACGTGGGCTTAATGGCGAACATGCCGTTATTATTCCAGTCGCAAATAAAATTAACTTAATGTTAAAACAGGAAGTTATTGATGCTGTAGAAAAAGGATTATTCTCTGTTTATGCCGTAGCCACGGTTGATGAAACTTTGGAATTACTAACAGGTCAACTGGCCGGTGAGGTAGACGCTGAAGGCCTATACCCCGAAAATAGCATCAATGCCAGAGCAATTTTCCGTTTAAAAGAAATCTCTGATATGACTGGCGAAGAAGATAAAGAAGAGGCCGCATAGTAATCATCAATCGATCGAGCCTAAAAACTTTAGCATTGATGGGTTTACTCATTACCAGCCCACTCATTAGGATTACCTTATTATTAAGCTCAAGGCGTCGAGGTTAATTTCATTTTTTCTAATGCCGCTCTTTTTTGTTTCGCACGAAGAGCTTTTTCAATAGCTTCTTGCTCTATACGTAAACACCTAGCTTCATAGCGCTTTTTAGCATTTTGTGCTGACTGGTATTTCAAAGGGTCATCCACTGTGTGCTCTAAGGGTAACAATACAATACAATCTACTGGACAAGGCGCAATACAAAGCTCACATCCAGTACATTCAGAAGAAATAACGGTATGCATTAGTTTTGCAGCACCTAAAATGGCATCTACAGGACAGGCCGCGATACATTTAACACAGCCGATACAGTCTTGTTCAATAATGAAAGCCACACTTTTAGCTTTATGTTGACCATACTCTGGATTAAGTGGCTTAGGATCTAAACCCAGCAAAGAGGCAAGGGCTACGATACCGTCATTACCTCCTGGTGGACATTGATTGATATCAGCAATTCCTGAAGCAATCGCCGTCGCATAAGGCTTGCAACCCTGAAAGCTACATTGTCGGCATTGAGTCTGGGGTAATATATTATTTATTTGCTCAATCAAACTCGAATCTGGCATCAATAGTATCGCTATCTTATTACATTGACTTCAAATTAAGCTCATGCAACTGCATATTAACCAACTTTAATGTTGCTAATATTCCTGCAAAAACTTGATTAGAATGTACCGCTCGTGTTTTTCGTAATTCTCCGTCACAATCCCAAGTAATCACACACTCTGTTAAAGCATTAGTATGCCCACCTCTAGGAATTCTAACTTCATAATCAAACAATGACGGAACAGTATATTGATAAGCAGCCATCACTTTATTGATGGCCACTATAAAAGCATCAAAGCCCCCATTACCTGAACCAGAAGCAATATGTGTTGTGGCTTTAACTTTTATTCTTATACTAGCAGTAGACTCTAAATCTAGACCACTAGTCACTGAGCAATTCAATAACTTAATATGCTGATAATCCTTAGTCTCTAATACATCGGCAATTATAAAAGGCAAATCATCGGTGGTAATAGTCTGTTTTGAATCACCTAAACTAACAATACGTTCTAGTACCTTTTTCTGATTTTCTTCAGATAAATCAAGATCTAACTGCTCAAGATTTTTTTTCAATGAAGCTTTACCGCTCATTTTTCCTAAAGCATAACTACGAATACGAGAAAAACGCTCTGGTCCTAATTTGGTTTTATATAAACCACCTTTTTGATCACCATCCGCATGTATCCCTGCAGTTTGTGTAAAGACATCTGCACCAATAATTGGCGCATTAGCTGCAACTCGTTTTCCAGAGAAGTTTTCGACCATATTACTAAGACGCACGATATAACTTTCATCAATAGAAAGCTCTTTATTCATTTTATCGCGTAAGACCACTGCAACTTCAGCCAAAGAAGCATTACCAGCTCTTTCACCCAAGCAATTAATAGTGCAATGTATTGAACTTACACCTGCTCTAACTGCCGCCATAACATTAGCCGTTGCTAGGCCATAATCATTATGAGGATGAAAATCAAATTGCAACTCTGGATAACGATGACACATATCACTCAAATAAGTAAAAACATCATCAGGCGACAAAACGCCTAAGGTATCGGGTAGCATAAAATGATTAATCCCTGTATGCCTCAAGTTATCCATTAAAGCATAGACATAATCTGGACTATTTTGATAACCATTAGACCAGTCTTCTAAATAGACATTAACTTTTAAACCTTTTTCTTGTGCGTAATGAACCGTTTGTAATATGTCGCTAGTATGCTCAGCTAAAGTTTTACCTAATTGTTCTCGGCAATGCTTTTCGCTACCTTTAGTCAGCAAATTAATGACTTCACCACCGGTTTCTAAAATCCAATCAACACTTTTGGTATGATCGACAAAGCCAAGCACTTCTACACAACCGTTATAGCCTTCTTGCTTAGCCCACTGATTGATATTAGTAACCGCTTCTTTTTCACCTTCTGAAACGCGCGCCGAGGCAATCTCAATACGATCAACTCGGAGAGACTGTAACAACGCCTTTGCAATATTAATTTTTTCAGTAGGTGTAAAAGATACGCCTTGCGTTTGCTCACCATCACGCAAAGTGGTATCCATTAATTGGATAGGACTGGAATTTGTAGACATGATTATTGACTATATTTTTAAAGTAGTTTTTCGAGACTTTCCTTAACGGCGGCAGTTGATTTTCAATAACAACCCATATATGAGGAAGATCCAAGCCTAAACAATTGTTAACCAGAATATTTCTAAATCCTGAAAGCGATTTATAATTGATTTCAGGAAGTTTAGTTTTTAATTCATCGGACAATTTTTGTGTGGATTCAGTGAGCGTTTGTAACAACGTAAATGCATCCTGCTCCATTTACACAAACCGATCATACTCAATGTATTCGTTTATTTTATCGATACAATCTATAACCTAATTAACAGTGTTCCGTCTTTAGTGATAGCCGAAATGCCTAAGCCCAAAGCCAAGGAAAATTTTGCTTATGCTGTTGCTCGTACTCAGTGATTTTAGCTTCATGCTTCAATGTTAAGCCAATATCATCTAAACCACTTAACAAATTGCCTTTACGGAAAGGATCAATTTCAAAACTGAAACCATTACCTGCTGGTGTTATAACTTGTTGATTTTCTAAATCAATAGTAAAACACACACCTTCATTGGCATTAATTTCCGCCATCAATTGTTCTAACTGATCTTGATTGACACGAATCGCTAAGATGCCGTTTTTAAAACAATTATTATAGAAAATATCAGCGTAACTCGTTGAGATGATTGTGTTAAACCCATAATCTGCAATCGCCCAAGGTGCGTGTTCTCGAGAAGAACCACAACCAAAGTTATCTCCAGCAACTAAAATTTTTGCGCCTTTAAAAGCCGGTTTATTAAGCTCAAATTCAGCATTGTCACTGCCATCATCGTTAAAGCGCCAGTCATGGAATAAGTGAATACCAAAACCACTACGCTCTACTTTCTTTAAAAATTGTTTAGGAATAATTTGATCAGTATCAACATTACTACGATCCATTAAGGCAGCAATGCTTTCATGCTTTAAATACGGTTCCATATCTTTACTCTATCTCTTAATTAAAGGGTGCGAATATCAACAAAATGACCAGCCGCCGCCGCTGCAGCCGCCATTGCAGGAGACACTAAATGTGTACGGCCACCTTTACCTTGTCGCCCTTCAAAATTACGATTTGAAGTAGAAGCACTGCGTTGACCTTTAGTTAATTCATCACCGTTCATGGCTAAACACATTGAGCAACCTGGATCACGCCATTCCCAGCCTGCTTCAATAAAGATTTTATCTAAACCTTCATCTTCGGCTTGTTTCTTAACATGATAAGAACCAGGCACCGCCAATGCAGTTACACCTGCCGCAACTTTAGTGCCTTTAGCGACTTCTGCTGCGATTCTAAAATCTTCTATACGACCGTTAGTACAAGATCCAATAAACACTAAATCAACTGGGATATCTGTGATTTTAGTATTCGCAGTTAAACCCATATAAGCCAAAGCGCCTTCACAAGCTTTACGCTTTCCTTCATCAGCAAAACTTTCTGGGCTAGGAACGACACCATCAACACCGACAACTTGTTCTGGTGAAGTTCCCCATGATACCTGAGGCGCAATTTCAGCACCCTCAAGTACAATCGTGGTATCAAATTCAGCACCTTCATCACTAGTCAAGCTTTTCCAATAAGCTAGTGCTTGATCCCAATTTTGACCTGAAGGAGCAAACTCACGACCTTTTAAATATTCATACGTTTTTTCATCAGGAGCCACTAAACCTGCTCTAGCACCAGCTTCAATGGCCATGTTACATAAGGTCATTCGACCTTCCATTGTCAATTCTCTAATTGCAGAACCCGTGTATTCAATCACATAACCTGTTCCACCCGCAGTACCAATTTTGCCAGTAATAGCTAAGGCGATATCTTTAGCTGAAGCATATTTAGATAAAGAACCATTGACCACCACTTGCATGGTTTTAGATTTCTTTTGTGGTAAGGTTTGAGTCGCCATAACATGCTCAACTTCAGAGGTACCAATACCAAACGCCAAAGCACCAAAAGCACCATGAGTTGCCGTGTGACTATCGCCACACACCACGACCATCCCAGGATGCACAAAACCATGCTCAGGGACAACAACGTGAATAACGCCATTGTTTGGGTTTTTCATGTCATATAAATTTAAACCATTGGCAAGACAGTTTTCAGCCATAGTCTCAATTTGCTTCTTAGCTATCGGGTCTGCAATCGGTAAATCACGGTTTTTAGTAGGCACGCAGTGATCCATTGTAGCCAATATGCTGTGTGGATTGCGTACCTTTCGGCCTGATAATCTAAGGCCTTCAAAAGCTTGAGGGCTAGTCACCTCATGCATTAAATGGCGATCAACATAAAGCAAAGGTGCTTGGCCAGCCGCATCAACTACTAGATGACTGTCCCAGATCTTTTCGTACATGGTCTTTTTCATTGCGTATTCCAAAGCTGACATACGGGCTTTTTAGCGAACGTATGGCGAGTTATAAAGTCTGTCGAAAGCATAATAAACTATGCGTTAACGAACATTATCGCCCAGAATAGTCTTTATTTGCAATTTTAGGGCGGGACTACTTTAAGTCATGCTTTCGACTTTCATAAGAAAACCAGTAATGGAAGAGATAAAAAGCTGATTTTCCATTAGCAAATGCAGACAATCTGAATTATTTAAGCTAATAAATTAATTAATATCTGTTCATAAATGTCACTCAAAGTTTCCAAATCATCCAAGCTAACATGCTCATTTATTTTATGAATACTTTCATTTAAAGGACCAAGCTCAATAACTTGCGCACCCGTTGGCGCTATAAAACGACCGTCCGAAGTACCACCACCTGTGTCATCAAGAGTATCGAAGCCTGTTACGGTTTTAATAGCAGCATGAGTAGCCTCAATTAACTCACCATTTTCCGTCAAAAAAGGATTACCGGATA
Source organism: Methylococcales bacterium (assembly GCA_003584875.1). Lineage (GTDB taxonomy): Bacteria > Pseudomonadota > Gammaproteobacteria > Methylococcales > Methylomonadaceae > Methylobacter_C. The sequence goes on along the minus strand of QVQD01000159.1, from coordinate 3,037 downwards.
ATCGCCATTGCAAATCATATTTAAATCCATATTGATCTAGGATAGCACAAGTGCGTTGTTTGATAGTTTCAACATCTAATTCAGTACAAAAACGAAGATTAAACTGCACTTCAGCGGCACCCGGAATAATATTTTCTGCACCAGTGCCTGCGTTAATATTAGACACTTGCAGACTAGTCGGCGGGAAAAACGCATTACCACTATCCCAAACTTCTTCCGTTAATGCTTTTAAGGCAGGAGCAAAAGTATGAATAGGATTTTCAGCCAATTCAGGATAAGCAACATGTCCTTGAATACCAATCACTGTTAATTTAGCGCACAACGAACCACGCCTACCTACACGAATCACATCACCTATTTTTTTGTCACTAGAGGGCTCGCCTACTAAACACCAATCAATTTTCTCCTGACGTTGTTCAAGTATGTTCACCACTTTAACAACACCATTAGTGGCAATACCTTCTTCATCACTGGTCATCATAATCGCAATTGAACCACGATGATTAGGATGATTAGCAACAAAGCGTTCAACGGCAGTCATAAAACTAGCAATACCGCCTTTCATATCGGCGGCTCCTCGTCCATAAAGCTTGCCTTCACGAATAGTTGGCTCAAATGGTGGAGATAACCAAGCATCTAAAGGACCAGGCGGGACAACATCCGTGTGACCTAAAAAAGTAAACAAGGGAAATTGATTACCGCGTCTAAGCCAGATATTTTGTGTATCATCAAAATCTAAGCGTTCTGCTTTAAAACCTAACTTAGTTAAGCGTTCAGCAAGCACATCCTGACAACCTGCATCTTTAGGTGTTACAGACTCACGCCTGATCAGGTCTTTAAGCAGCTCTAAAGTTTCACTCATAGTAATTCAGTTTGGTAATGGTCGGCTTTAAAACCGATAATCAATCGATCACCCGTATCTAAAACAGGGCGCTTAATTAGCGTTGGCATGCTTAACATCAATGCAACAGCTTTATCCAAGCTAAGATCTGCTTGTTGTTCAGCACTCAGTTGCCGCCAACTGGTGCTACTACGGTTAAGCAGCAAACTCCAGTCTACACGGCTAGTTAAATCAATAAGTTGAGCTTGTGTGAGTCCATCTACACGAAAATCATGAAATAAATAAACTTTACCGTTTTGATCCAACCACTGTCGTGCTTTTTTGACGGTATCGCAGTTTTTAATTCCATATAAGGTATACATAAGACATCTTACAATTGACTAGTCAATAATTCATCTATGCTAGGCAATTGCTTGTCGGCTTTACAACGATTTTTATACAAATCAACAAATTCCATAAAGGCTTGTTCGAGATCAGCAAGAATTTCTTCTTCGTTTTCACGTTCATTTTCAGGAACATCATCGGATTCTAAATATTCTCTTTGTAAATCCACTTCACTGTTTAGAGCAAGCGTTGCGTATATCATGGCATTATTGGAAATTGATTCATTCATAATTAATGTGTAATTAAAGTTAAGGAAATTTAAATAGGTGTAAGGTAAATGGTAAATAATTCAAAAAACTTATACGGCTAATATTTAATGGCATTTATAAGTTAAATCTAAGAATCAATATTTTAATGACTCCCAGTATGGCCAAAACCACCCTCACCTCTATCAGTGATGGTTGAAAACTCTGCAACTAATTTTAGTGCAACTTGAACGACAGGCATAAATAATAGTTGAGCAATTCTTTCTCCAGGCTGAACAATATAATCAGCCAAACCATCATTATGCAAAATAACACCTATTTCACCGTGATAATCCGCATCAATAATACCCATTCCTTGTCCAACTCGTACTTGTTTATTTAAACAAAGCCCACTTCGACTAGCAACAACAGCCATCAAACCTGGATCCTGAATATTGACTGCCAAACCAGTCGCTATCAGTTTATTTTTTCCACCAGCAATTACAACAGGTGTATCAATACAAGCGACTAAATCCATTCCGGCTGAACCTTCTGTTTTATAGGCAGGTATTCCGTATTTCTCTAGCAATGGATTAACTACTCTTGCCTCAATCTGTCTTTTCATCTTTTTAAGCCTTTAAAAATGATTAGTATAACTCAGTCGCTTGCTTTATTAGCATTCTCAAATATTCAATAGTTGCCAACTATAAATATAAAATTATTTTAAATACATTATTACTATTAGTAACTCATATTTCTGTGTACAACGCATCTTAAGCAACAAGAGCAAAGACATAGCAGTTAATTATAAGTTGTTACTTAATAGCATATAGCTTGTGGATAAAAAATATTATAAAAAATATATTTAAGTTTTTAACAACTTAAGCACAGTTTTAATAACAGGAATAATAAGTCATATTGCTAATTTTTTAGCACATAGCAGTTACATTTAAACGATTATTCTCATCAGCATCGAAGTTAATAATTACTGATAATGCTATGCTAATTTTTATTAGTTAAGCACACGACTAAAAACTGTATTAAGATACTAGAGTTTTTACTTCAAATGAGTCACTTGCTATGCGCCGTTTTATTTTATTAAGTTTTCTTATTTTTCCAGTCTATGCAAATGAACAACCCCCTGTAACTGAGGCGGTGCCTGATTTACCGGAATTACCCTTGCCGGTGCATAGTGGCGAAACCATGGAACCAGATATTACTATCGTGCGTAAAGGTACTAATACAGTTCAAGAATATCGTAGATCAGGTAAACTTTATATGATCAAAGTGACACCTGATATCGGCCCTCCCTATTATTTTCTTGATAAAGATGGCGATGGCAAAATGGATGTACGTACTAATGATTTAGACAAAGACAGTAATGTTAATGTGTGGAAACTTTGGGAATGGTAATAATTTATATTGATTCTGTTTATACAAAATCAATACATTACACTTAAGCAAATTTCACGTTTTGCGCGCTTAGTAAAGTTCTAAGATTAAGGGACTATCAATAACAGCTTAAGATTTAAATGGATGTTAGCTTTAGCTGCAAAACAACTTGGCAACACCGCCCTGACAACGAAGAGACTAGGAGCACTGCCCAAAGTTATGCTTTTGTAGGCCA
>QVQD01000022.1 GCA_003584875.1 Methylococcales bacterium | reverse complement strand
GGCGGGCGCTTGGTCGAGAACATCGTCCAGGCCACCGCCCGGGACCTCCAGCGTTTCGCGATCCTCAACCAAGAGAAGGCCGGCTACCCCATCGTGCTGCACGTCTATGACGAGAACGTGGCCGAGGTACCGGAGGGGTGGGGCAGCGTCGAGGAGTTCGAGAGGCTGATGTCGCTCACGCCTGACTGGGCCGCGGGATGGCCGGTCAAGGCGGCGGGTGGCTGGCGCGGCAAACGATACAGGAAGGACTGAGGAATGGGTGTGTTTTCAATGGCGGTCATCGCCTTGCTCGGCACGACGGTGATCACACCGCCCGAGCGCGTGTTTGCTAACCTTGACATGTGTTTGGTCGCGAAGGCCGGCACTATGGAAGACCTCCAGGCGGCGGGGGCTAGCATCCTCACCGCCCGATGTGACCTGCGCCAACTGGCGCCAATGAAATAGGAGCGTAGAATGCAAGAGATATTTCTTGAAATCGCCGAGACTATCGAGCAACTATGCGAACTGACAAAGCGGTGGACCGCGCACGAAGATATCCCAAAATCACAACAACATGAATGCAGAACTCTCGGCCGTGAACTTCACAAGATCGGCGGCGAATCTCTGATGCGCGAAGCCTTTTATGTCGCACGGGGACGCAACCCTGCCGCCTCAGTAATCCAATGCTACTGGGATAACATTGGAGATTGGCGATGGTAGAAGGTGAATTTCTGACAACTGCGGCAGCGCCTAGCGCGGAACAAGCCGCAGTAGCGCGATCTCCGATAGGGGTTAGCGACGAAGCAATGACGGGAGCATGGCGCGTTATTATCGCGCGAGTGCCTGATCGCTATGTGACTTACTACTACCACGAAAACGATGACGCGCGCCTGAGGGCAGCACTTCAGCTTCGAGCTGAACGCTGGGTGGCCTCTCATGAAGGGTGACCTGCGCTGCATCGAAGGACGGCTTACGCGCCACGATCCGCAGGATGATGATCCGTACCTTGAGACGGACGTGGGCGAATGCCCCGGCTGTTCCGGCGATGGCTGCGGCGATCTCCCCGCCAGCAAAACATGATTAACCTCGAAGGAATAACGTGATGGAAAAGAAACTAACCCGCTTCAAAACGAATGTGTATTTCTACAAAAATGGCAAGAAAATTGAAGGGTTCCCGCCCCGTGTGTCGGGCAGCCTGACCGGCGTGTCGGGCAACCTGAGCGACGTGTCGGGCAACCTGAGCGACGTGTCGGGCAACCTGAGCGGCGTGCGGGGCGACCTTACCGGCCTGCGGGGCAACCTGACCGGCGTGCGGGGCTATCTGAGCGATTGCGCCATCACCGACGAAGATCGCGCGTCTGGAATTGATATCATCGACCTGATCGACAGCGCCGAACCGCTGGCGAAAAAGATGGGCGCATGATGAGCCGGATGGGTTGCAACCATTTTGACAATATGCTCAAATCCACTCGCTAAACACATCACATATGGATTGTAAAATGACTGAAGAACGCAAGGTTGAACTAACTGCCCCGAAGCGCAAGAAGGCAGAGGCAAAGGTTTACTATTATTCCAAGAGCGCTAAGGATCGCCTGTCGCTCCAGCACATCAAGGATGCAAGCGCGGACAGCATCGTCAACGCGTGCCGGGCGCACCTTGAGCAATGCATGGCTAACAAAGAGTTCGACCGCCTCCCGCATGACCCGCTCACTGCCATCCGCGCTGCGTCATACGCCCTCGGCGTTGCTCATGCCCGCATTTCCGAAATGAACCTTGAACTTTACAGCTTGAAGCGACCGCGCAGCATCCTGAACCGGATTTCCTGCTGGCTGAACTTCTAATAAGGAGGCACATGACATGACCCGTGAAGAAGCCCTGAAGCTTGCCCTCAGCAGCACTACAAGCATCCCGGAAGCCATCAAGCAGGCCGAGGACATTATGGCCTACTTGAGTGGCGAAAACCCGTCCATCGGGTCTACGTGGGCCTTAGACACTGCCATGGTCGCAGGTGAATCTTTGCAGACGAAGCAGCACCCCCTGCCCCAAAAGACACCGGAATTGGATTTGGAAATTTCCACCTTATTGGGCAAGGTTTCCAAAAGCCTGCGTTGGAGCAAGGAAAGCGAAAATGTGTTGATCAAGTGGATTTCCAGCGGATCGAAGACTGCCTTGTTTGATGCTGCTGTCGATCTGCAATGCTCAGTCAAGGCTTGCTACGTCCGAATGACCAGAATGGAGCAATTCAAGTCGATGACCAGAAACCAATCCGCACTGCTTCTCCATGGCGCGCGTGAGGCGTTGATGGAGTATTGCGGCGAAACGGGTTCGATGCGGTGATTTACCTCTGCGCCGCCGTTGTTACCTTCACCGCATGCGTTCAGGTCAGCACTTTGGCTGAGTGTGGGAAGCTGATGGAGGACAGCAATGTTGGTGCAGGTTGGTATTTCTGCTCGAACGTCTTCCCTGCTAATCTCGCCGCCCCGCCAGTCCTGGGGCCTCCCGTCATCAGGCATGGCAAAAAGATGGATAGAGGATAAAATGCCGCGAATTGGTTATGACCTGGGCGACGGAACAATCGTTGAAATTCCATACCTTCCAGTGGAAAGGGCGGGGATTCCGATTCCCGGATGGGTGACGAAACCGGAAGGGAAAAAGGTTTTTGTTTTCCTGCTTGAATACGGGGTTGAACAGAAGACGGACGCCGGATAGAATACAAACGCCTCATAACAGGAGATTCACATGAGCAATACCACCGATTGGCGCGACATTTTGATTGAAGACACTTCGATCAAACCTGCGATGATCCGCGCCTTGTGTTCCCATTTCGACACTGAAGTCGTCACCCTCGGCGCTGTTGCCGATCTGAAGATGTCGGAATTGAAGGCCATGAAGGGCGTCGGCAAGATCGCCATTCAGTCGTGCATGGATGCAATCGGTCGCGCCGTTCGCGGTGAGCCTCTGATTGGTGCTGGGCCGACCGTTTTTGACATCGTGACCAAGTCAGCAGCGTGAACCCCTTCGAGCGCCACGGTATCCAGCATCTATCGCCGTCGGCGTGTAGCCTGTTCACCGGCAGTCCGGCGATGTTTGTTTTGGAAAAGCTTCTCAAGCGCCGTCAGCCCGTAGGGCCGGCAGCGCATCGTGGGACAGCAACCGAAACAGGCATCGTCCACGGCCTCACAGAAGGCGCTACAGCGGGTGAATGCGTTGCCAAGGCTCTTGCGCAGTTTGACCAGTTGACTGCCCTCCTACCCGGCCAGAAGACTGAGAAAGAGCGTGCCAATATCCCTGGCATGATATCCGAGGGCCTGAAGGAGTTACTTCCATACGGCAAACCGACGGCGACACAAGGCAAGATCGAATACAAGTTCGATGGCCTTGACGTCCCGTTCATCGGATATTTTGACCTTGAGTGGGGGCAGCATGGCATCTTGACGGACATCAAGACGACAAATGCCATGCCAAGCGCCATCAAGGTAGCACATGCCCGTCAGGTGGCCTTATACGCCGCCGCACAGGGCAACAACATTAGCCCGAGGGTGACATACGTCACGCCGAAGAAGTCAGTCACATACCTGCTTGAGAACGCTGAAAAGCACCTCGACGACTTGCGACTGATCGGCATGACCATCCAAAGGTTCTTGGCAAAGAGTGATGACCCGTTGGAACTGGCTTCACTCCTCGTTCCGGACGTTGATAGTTTCTACTTTTCCGACCCTGCGGTTCGGCATGAAGCATTCAAGGTTTGGGGCATCTAAAAGGGTCAATGCCGGCAGCCCTGCTGTAGAAATGTTGGCAAAAAAGACAATCGTTAAAAGGTAACTGAACAAATGGCCAAAAGCTTTTTTTCTTCTGCTTCGTCCGAAAACACCGAATATCTTCCGTTCATCAAATATGACGCCAGAAGCGGTCGCTTGTTCCGCGTAGGGAAAGATGAAGACGGCGCTACAGCTAACGTCGAAATCACCAAGACCTTCAAAGCCGTCATGGATATCGACAACTACGAACAGGGGTTCATCGAATTTGGTTTGGGTGGCACCCCGCCGCGCTATGTTGTCGCACACAATATGATGCCGGCACCCTCTAAGCCTGCTGAAGGCAAGTTTAAGAATGGCTTCCGCGTTCGTCTTCGTCTGTCTAAGGCGTGCGGTGATGACGTGCGTGAATTTTCGAGCAGTGCTGCATCCGTCGTTAAGGCTTTTGCTCGCCTTGTCGAGGACTTTATTGCCACTGAAGGTGCCAACCCAGGCAAGCTTCCAGTCGTGCAGATGAGCGACACGATCCCCATCACGTCGAACATCAAACAGCCTGACGGCACCACCATGAAGTTGACAAACTACGAACCGGTGTTCGAGATTGTCGGATGGGCACCCCGTCCTGCTGATCTTTTTGCCGTCGAGGCTAAGGCAGCCGCTGCACCCGCCAAGCAGCAGACGTCCACAGGATCTACGCGGGCTGCACCGCCTGCAACAAAACAAGTGGCAGACGAAGACGACTTCGGGTAATAGAGAAAGGGGGGGCGAAAGCCCCCCTTTAACTATATGCCCCAAGAGGATTTAATGAAACTTCTCATTACTATGAATATGCCGGCACGCGCTGGCGCTTTAGTCCACCAAGTATATGCAGAATACGACTGCGATACTTTGCAGGACTTCATGAATGTCCTCATGGAAAACGAATTTCTGATCGTTGAGGAACTATACCGCGACCGCGAGATTGCCACCAAGTTCACGCCCGTTGGTCAAGTGGTGCTGAACTACCGGTATATCGGCAAGGTCAAGGAACTATACGCTAACGGGAAGCCGATGGCTTCGTGATGCTACAGCTAGACCCGCCCATGCCTGTCGTGACGCCAAATGGCAATGCCATGGCGCACGTCCTGATTGACTACGGCCCAGAACATAACCTGTTCTGGGTGTGCTTTCAGGACGCGACAGGCGAGTGCTGGACGTGGGCGAACAAGGACATTCGCGCACAGTCCAACATTACGCTTGGGCGGGTTGTGCCGACCACGGCGGCGGCAGGTTAACGTTAGTCGGCGTAATCTGCTGCTGGATTTGACCGTCGATGTTTGCCTCCAGGGCAGCAACTTGCGTCGGCCCCATGGCATCCACCACCCATCCCTGGACCTGCGCTTCAGTCAACTGCGCATATGGCGTGAACGGGCTGCCGGCGACGTATGCAAGCGCCTGGGTGCCGTAGACAGACCCGGTATGGCCGTTGCCGTCATCGCCCGTCAGAATCCAGTGGACGGTGTAAACAACGTCTGTCTGGCTGGCATATTCGGGGTATGCGGTGAGGGTTGGGAAAGTCCAAGCGTAGGTGTTGGGCATATTAGGTTCCTTTAATTTCGAGCCGGCGGGACGTAGGGTCCGATAGGTATCGACGCTTGATTGGCAATAATGGTGTCATAAAGTTCAACGCCATATGGCTCTACGTCATTTTTCGACGCCGTAAATGGCACCGCCGTCCCATCTTCCAGGGTAAGTTGACAGTTAATCATCGACCCATCCGCAGACGCATAGACAGGATCGGCGTAAGACACCCACACGGTCATTATACGGTCCTCAAAAATAAACCGCTAGTAATGTAAACGGTGGCGGCTTGACTAGTGTCATAGATGTTATATTGCGAAACGCTCATGCACTTCCACGTCCCCGAGCTTTGGCCCATAGCGGAGCCGGAGTAAGAAGTTCCTTGGGTAAACGGAACCGAATTTGATGTGGACGACTGTTGATACGAAGCATAAGCACCCACCGCACCCGCCGTTGAAACGATTGCCAGCGTCCCGGTGCTGGTGATCGGTCCTCCGGTTAAGCCGAGACCGGACGCAACGCTGGTCACGGTGCCCGTGGCTGCCGGCGCGGACGACACCCAGGCAGAACCGTTTGACGTAAGGACGTTGCCGGAAGTCCCAACCGATCCAAGGCCCGTGCCACCTCTGGCAACGGCCAAAGTGCCGCCGCTGATGTTATTCGCGTTCGTCGTGTCGGTAGTAGCAGAAGCAGCCAAGCCGGAGACAGCGCCAGAAGCAATGGCAATGGCAGTGTTGGATGCCGCCGTAAGTTGCCCTTGAGCATTAACGGTAAAAGTCGCCACCGACGAAGCCGAGCCATAAGACGCTGCGGTAACGGTGGTATTTGCCAGGGCAATGGTGCCGCTTGACGTAATGGTGCCACCCGACAGCCCGGTGCCGGCGGTAATGCTGGTCACGGTGCCAGGATTGCCACCCGGAATTGCAGCCCACGTCCCGTCACCGCGCAAATAAGTGCTGCTTGATGGAGTGCCAGTAATCGGGTTGTTGGCCGGATTGGTGACGCTTGATAGCGCGGTGCCGCCATTGACAAGAAGCGACCCTACAAACCGGCCTGTGCCGTTTACGTCTAGCAGATAGGCTGGAGCGCTGGTGCCAATGCCAACATAGTTTTGGAACTGATAACTTCCTGCCGCAAAAATCATTTGGGCCGTACTGGAAGCCCTAAGTTCGATGGCGGTTGTGGTGTTGATGTTGATGCTGAAAACGCGATTGTCCGCCGATGAGTAGCTGACGGTGTTCGCGCCGTAGTTGTTCGTGTTGATCAGAGTGAGCAGCGCGCCCGCATCTGGGCCGGCTGTTCCGGACGAGTAAGACGCAAACACGCTCAAATTGCTCTGGTAGATGCTGTTGAGGTACGCGTTCCCAGTGACAAGAAGCGACCCCGAAAACTGCCCCGTGCCATTCACATCCAGCAAATAGCTAGGTGAAAGTGTTCCGATGCCGACGTTCCCGGCTGCGGTGATCCGCATGCGTTCATTGCTGCCAAAAATCCATGCCTCAAAATTGACGCTAGAACCATATGTGTTTGTAAAAAACGGAGAACCGTTATTGTCAGCTAATTGCTGATTTAGAAATGATTGGGATGTCCCTCCAATCATAAAGTTTTGAGTCATGGCGCTTGCACCGACAACATTGTTGCCAATACAAAAAGTGGTGGCGGCATTCTGGTTTTTGACAACAGCCAACGCGACCGCGAGGCCATAAAAGCTATCTGGGTTTGACGTGCCAATACCGACGTTACCCGCTGCCGTGATCCGCATACGTTCGGCGGCGTTGTTAGAAAAAATCATCGGCACATTATCGCCAGTGTAAATCGAAACATTGCCGGCTGCTTGGTTCTGCGTAAGTTGAACGCCAGTCCAGCTTTGCGCAGCGACATTCACAAACGCCTGCGCAGACGCGCCAGTGCTGGCGTTGCTGATGTAAAGACCATCAGTGGCGTTATTGTTTGCAGCTACCTCCAATTTATATCCAGGCGAAATCGTACCGATGCCGACCTGTCCAGTAGAACTGATGTAAAATCTGGTTCCTGCGCCATAAGTATCGTCGTAAATGAAGAAGTTCTGATCGCCAACGCCGAAAAGGTCAACGCCCATTTCCCATTTCGAAGTATTGTTGTTTTGGAATATGATTCCGCTTTTGTATGATCCGCTCGAAGTGTTATTTAGCAGAAAGTTCAAATATCCAGTGCCGCTAGAGCGGATGACTCCAGAAACATCCAGCGGGGTAGCGGGCGTTGACGTCCCAATACCAACGTTGCCCGCTGCAGTGATGCGCATGCGTTCAGTGTTGTTGGTGTTGAGAATAAGCGGGCCGTTGTCTTGCTGATTGATAAAGACGTTGCTGCTGCTGTCTTCGTTTATAAGTAGGCCAGATTTCCCAGTGTAGTATGCATTGATGGTTCCGTTGACATTGACGGCACCGGTCACGGTGAGCGTGTTGGTGCCATAGTTCCAGGCTAGATTAGACGAACCGCCGAACACGCCCGATTGATTAAATTGGATGCTGGTGTCAGCGCCCCCAGGCGACGTGACGGTATTGACCGAAAGGGTGACATTCGTGCCATCAGACACGATCAGGGTCCGCGTCCCCTGCGTGATGGTGACACTGCTTCCGCCGCCACCGGACGATAGCGTCAGCGTAAAGGCACCTGACGTGCCGTTGTAGACCACCCACTGCCCGCCCACGCCGGATGGCACCTGATAGTTCACATTGGCCGACAGCGTGCCGCTAAACAGGATGTAGAGGTTCTGGTATTGCGTGGTCGTCAGTGCGGTGGTGCCAGACACGCCAGTAGCGTTGATGATCAGGTGACCGCCGAAGGCCGTGTCGATGATGTTGAAGTTGGAATTGACGGGCGTTGACCATGTGTTGACGTAATCGCCATTTGCCGGTTCTTCGATTGCCTTGTTGGTCGAGTAAGTGCTGGTCATGGCAGGCTCCGGTTAGATGGCTTGGTTGGCGACGTGAAGCGCCTTGACGATGGTAGCGTCGGGGACGTTTAGCAGAGGTTCGGTTGTGTTGTTCACATCTTTCTTCGCGCGCTCTGCAAGGGTCATCAGGCGGCTTACGAGGCGTTCGTGGTGGTCACCTACCCTGCCGCCCGTGGCGCGGGGGATGGGGGGTTCATAGTTCTCATTAAAATCCCTTGTCAGCGCATAAGTAGACGGGGTGCTGGCGATCGCGCTTATTCCTGGCCTCAACGGGGCATACAATCTTTCCCCTGTGCCTATCGCGGCTTGCGTTTGTCCGGCTATCTTAGGTGACGCAAGTGCGGCGGTTCCGACTATAGATGGCCAAGCTGCCGGGTGCATTAAAGTGGCCGCAGCAGCCGGGGCATATTCAACAATTTGCTTTAACGCCCCGCTTTGTGGCATCCAAGTTGATGTCGCTGATCCGGCAAGCATGGCTTCTAAATGCTTCCCTTCCGGTGTAGAAGTTAAAGTGCTTAAAAGGTCTTGACCTGAAACAGAGCCTGTTTTTTTTAACGTGCTTGTAACAATTTGCGTGGCTGTTTTTTTATTTGAAACACCCAAATCTTTTTTATATTGATTTTGTAAATCTAATGCATCCGACCAATCCTCTAACATTTCAGCGTATTTTGGGTCTTTTGCAGAAATGGTATCTTTAATAGATTTAATTAAGTTATTGTATTGAGGACCAACGCCGTTGTTTCCAAAAATATCGTAATTTGATGCAATTGACCTTTTTAAATTCATTAAATCATCCATAGTCCTAGCAGAAGGAGAGGTAGATTGGATTGTATCTAAAATCTGTTGATTAACGTTTTGCAAATGTGATTGCAATTGCGGGTATCTCGCGCTTGTTCCTGAGCGCGCCACTTCATTATTCAATTCTTGTAATGCCGCTCCTATTCCGTTCATAGGAAGCTGATCGGTTGAATTAGCTAACCCTTGCGCCGTGCTTTGATAAGATGCGCTAGCTCGTTGTTTTTGAGCATTAGCAGCATCCAAAAGGGTTGTTGCAATTTCGTTGTAATCGCCGGTCCCGTTAGCAAATTGTTTAAATTTATCAATAGCTTCTCCGTCTCCTGATGCATAAATATCTTGAATTTTTTTTAACAATGGAGGCGGCACGTCTCCCATTACTCCTTGAGTATTTCTCAAGAGATAATTCGAAAGTTTGCCAGTTCCTCCTGCAACTGAGCTAGCAACAGAAAGCGGACCCTGTATTGGGTCTATAACTTTTTGAGCGATGTTTCCCGCTTTAGCAATAGTTCCAGCAATCCCTCCAGCTTCGCTTGCCAATCCAGCCGCGCGCAGAGGGGCGCCTACAACGGGGGCAAGCAACGACGCATCCATCCCAATATCAAATGGATTTGTAGCAAGGGATTTTTTTATTCCCGATGTATCCCCGTTTAGCAAAGGCCCGTATCTATCAATATACGGTTGAGCAGCTACATTAAACATTTTTTCATTGTATTTTTCTTCATCTGTCACGGGAAGCGGGGCGGGGGATATTCCAGGCGAATTGATAGTTCTGGGATAGGTCGCTGGCATTCCAATTTGCGAAGAAGCATCTTCAAAAGCTGGAAAGAAATTTTCAACAGAAGGAAGCTTTGCTACTCCGCCTTGAATGGCGCTTGACGCAACCTTAGCAGTTTCAATGGGGTTCGTAATGCTATTCCACAACCCTTCCCATGCATTAGCAGCCCCTTGCGGAGCAGCTTTCAACGCCCTAAGACCTACATCTCCCCAACCCATATGAGCATAATCTGGTTCTGGTTCTGGTGTTGGGGTTTTCCCATACTCAGTGTAGCCAATATCGGCGGCAGTCAAAGGTTTTTGGCTAGATGATGAACTGTCAGGATCAAACGGAGTATAGCCAATATCAGCCGCAGTTAACGGATTTGCCATTTTGTCCTCACTGAACCGCTGTAGAAAAGTAGCGATATGTACCCGGGTGATTTATTTCAATATTTTTCGGTGAAGAAAAATACTGTCCCTTGTCGGGGTATTTGCTAGTTTCTGGCGATTGAATTATATAATTTAAAGGGGAAATGCCGCCCAATCCCGGTTGAGGCGTCATTAAGTGCATTAAATATAACTTATCTTGTTGTTGTTGGGCTAGGCCGTGGTCGGTGTTAAACGCAGACTCTACGAAAGCCGGCGCTCCCAATTGCATACCCGTTTCCCGAGAACCAATGGCACGGTAATTTTTAGCATAAGCATTAATGTCTATATCTCTTTGATTGGAAACCAAAAGGTCTGCAATTATGCTTTTGACCGTTCCAGAATTTAATGTACTATTTGCCATGCCTTCCGAAAGATTGCTTAAAGCAGAAACAGCGCGTTCGTTCATTCCACTTGCTTTGGCCGCAACCAAAGCTTTTGAAATTTTTTCACCAAGTTGGGCGGAATTTACGCTTTCTGAAAGTGCTTCGTGTTTAATGCCAACAATATCCAAAATTGAGTTTGCAACAGCAGCTAAGTTTTGAGTAGTTGGAGCTAATGAGCCTGTAGAAAGGAATCCTTCTGGCCGCACCAATGTCCCGGCAAGCTCAAGGAGTTGCTGCTTTTGTTTTATAGCTTGAGCGGAATTGGCCGCTAATGTGTCTTGATAAGCTTTCAACGGCTCGGGAGGTGGCATGCCAGAAGCTTGGTATGTGCTTACTTCTTGCGCAATTTGCGCTTTGCCGCCATTTCCAATGACGGGAGTATATGTATAAGTTTGTGGCGTTTCTGCGGTTGTTGATATCCTGGGTGTGGTGCCGGCAGGCGGCGTGACGGAGGAAGCTACAGGCGGCGCGGCGGGGGGAGCTACAAGCGCGGCGGGGGGAGCTACAGGCGC
>QVQD01000149.1 GCA_003584875.1 Methylococcales bacterium | reverse complement strand
CTCTATAACATTGGACTTTCGATGTTGGGCGTATGCAATACGCCCCTACGGTGTTTTTTATCGTTTCCACGCCGATAAGAAACTTGTGTATATACTTATACTTGTAGGGGCGAATTTATTTACTTGTAGGGGCGAATTTATTCGCCCAGTTACGTAGATCAGCTTAGCTTTAAACAGAGTGACGCTCCGTGTAGGAGTGATAAGAACTATTAAGCATTGTAGGGACAGGTCGCGACCTGTCCCTACTAAGAAATTTACGCAGCTGTCTTTTATTTCTTAGTCCAACGTGGCAACCACATTTGCGCAAAAGAGGTAGCAAACATTACCATAGCCGCCACACTGTAGCCAATACCGCCGACCATGGTAATCCAAGCACAGCTAGGCCAAAATTTGGTCAGCCACCAAGAGGCAACATCCAACACTAAGAAAGCAAAGGGGGTTGATATTAAGATAAGTTTCCAGCGTTGGTTAAACTCAGCCATGCCAAAGATCCAACCAACAAACAAGAAAATAAAACTGATGCCGAATAAATGAATATGAGAAACGCGTGTCAAGGTTGCAATACTGGCACCATGATCGACTTCCGCTAAAGTTTTAGCCACATCCTGTTTAGTCACCTCAGGTAAACCAGACTCGGAATCATGACAATTGCCACAGTTCTTTTCTAGCAAAGGTGCAATCTTGCTCCACTCGGCATCGGGCGCACCATCACGCGCCCATTTAATTAAAGTAAAATTAACCTCGGCAGGCGCTTTATCTTTCATTTTTCCAGTTAGCGCAGCTTCAAGCTTGGAACCAGAACGATTACCGTAATAACTATAAACGATGTCGTTCATTGATAAACCCGGCTTACCATCGGCCATACCATGCGTCAACATAATCTGGGCACCCGCCATACATAAGCCCAAACCCACGACCAATAAATATCCGGTAAACAACACCCGGTAAGTTAAAGACAGTTTGCCTAGCGTTAAAGTATCATTCGGTTCAATCATTTTTAAATCCTAAAAGCTGTAGTTATAAGATAGGGCGACGACATTAACGGCGTAACTTTGCATCTGTAAATTAGTTGGCATAAGCGTGGATGGCGTAGTCGAAAACTGCTGCCCGTAATAATAATAGTCATTGCTATTTAACTTTTGATACATATAAGTCAAAGCAAGCTTGCCATTTTTATGAACCTTGTAATGCCCCGTCAGTTTCATACTGATTATTTCATTTGAGATGGGTGGCAAGGATCCGCAAGTCAAAGAAGCCGCACTACCACAGGCGATATTGGTACTAGGTGTATAAAGCACTTGGGTTGAATAGCCCGTGGTATCCCGTGCATAAGATAAATCGCCAATAAGATCCAGTTTGCCATTTAGCAAACCACCACGCCGAGTCAAAAGACCCACTGTATTGCTATTATCTTCAAGCTGGTTATTCCATAAATTGTTAGGTGCCACCGTTTGAGAGGCCGCACCCACTACAGTAGCACTGGTATTACCATTGGCGCCACCGATACCACTACGCATATTGCGTTGTCCATTCTGCCAATTCCAATAGGCGGAAACCGTGCTGTTTTCAGCATAGTTATAGGTCGCATCAACATTAACACCTGCTGAATGTCCATTCTGCACACCCAGTGCCGCATCATAACTATCGTAGGTGTAACGGCCATTCAGACCCAAATCCAATTTTTGAGTGACCTGCCAATTAACACCGGCTTTACCCAAATTTTGATTACGATTCGCGTAAGGAAAAGCTGCGTAACCAAGGAAGTTTCCTGCATTAAAGCCAGAGTCTGCAGAGCCTGTAGCTGTTGAGGTGACTAGACTAGTGATACCGTAATTTCCAGCATTAGCTTGGAAGTTCGACACGTCTGCGCGACGATCCGCATAGGTGTAACCCGCATTAAAATTGACATCATCTCTCGCTTTCAACCGATAAGTCAGGCCTACTTTATCCTCTTCACTGGCAGGGCTAGCTACACATTGAGCAGCGCCTATCGCCAAACTATCACACCAGCGCCTGACACTCTCATGATCGTAAGCCAGATTGATATTTTGGGCTTTGGTCAGTCGATATGCCGCCGATGCCTCATACTGAGTTTTGCTGTTGCTATACGGGGTATTCACACCGGTATAATTTGTTGCTGCTACAGGAATATTAGTAACATTTGTGGCAAGCGCATCGTTAATGGCTTTAAATTGATATATTGAAGAGTCAGTGCGATTATCACGCTCATTGAACTTAAACCCAGCCGTTAAGGTTAAATCCTTTATACTTTGATTGGTCAGTTTTAAATCACCGTGAGTCGTTTCAACCACGCCATTCAACGACGCACCCGGCAAACCGGCTCCCCACATCATATTAGCCGAAGACCCATTGACTTGCGTTATGTTGGTCGGCGCAAAAGCCGAATTTTGCTGATTATAGCCGTAAGAAAAACCACCCGCCAACTTGGTGGTCGGCGTAAAATTATAACCGCCCGTTAAATTAGCCTGATGCAAGCTATTACTAGGCGCAGTACTCATCGTGTTATTGGTATAACAATTGGCACCAGCACAACTTCCTGTACCCGGAGTCACTACTGCACTTTGCCAGCTCAGACTATTATAATCATCATGAAAAATCGAACCATAATAACCGCCAGTTAGATGACCTTTATCACCTCTCCAATTCAAGGCCGCATTGACATTATCGGTCTGATAACGAGTAGGATTCATTAGAATATTTACGGCTTCGTTAGTACCTTTATAACCAGCACTCCCAATTCCACTGCCTACGTTTATACCGCCCATCGAGCCAGTACCAATTAGTTTTGCACCCGACTGATCTAAATGGTTGTAATCAATTTGCGCACTTAACCTTTCATTAAAAGTATAAGCAGTGCTTATCGAGCCATTTTTACGACTAACAGACTCTTTTTCAGTATTAAAAGCACCCAATTGGGTTGAATTCAGCGAGCGAGCGTTTGGAACAGCCGTTGTGCCAATAGGTCCGAAATTTGAGGGCAAGGTAAAATTATTACCACCTACGCTGCCTTGTAGCGGAGTTTGATAGGTATTGGTGATGTTATGCTGCAACTCGTCATAACCCAAGTTGACTTTCCATTTACCTTGATCACTGACAGAACCATCGACACTACGAGAAGTGGTACCAAGGTTACTTCCATTTAACATCCAGCGGAGAGCACTATTTTTTTTGTCATCATAGCCCTCTCCACCACGCACATCAAAGCTACCTAGCCCATAAAAGCCACCATCATTCAGACCATTATATTGACCGAACCGAGCTGAATTTTGACTAGAGTATAAAGAACCGAACTCTACCGAGTTAGTAGGACGATTTAAAGCATCCGTATCATCATCGGCAACAGCATTCAGCGGCAGGACAACAACGGTCATCACTGCACACTGCATCGCTAAACCTAAGATACTGATATTCATTTTTTTATTACGAGTATTCATGACTATCTCCGTTATTAGCTTAACGTTGCAAAAGTGCACCGGCGGGATCATTAGAACCATGCACCATGCTATGGCAATTCATACAAGCTCTACCGGTATAACTCGAACTGGGATTGGCAGTACTAGCCAGTCCACCTTGATAACCTGCGGCATTACCGGCAACAGGACTCTTACTGGCATGAGGGCCATCATGACACTCATCACACATAAACGGTGGACGTGATTTAAGCAACGGCGTGATGTTAGAGCCATGTGGCGTATGACAGTTAGTACAATCTTCGCTTACCGGCTGATGCTCCCACAAGAAGGGTCCTCGCTTTTCAGCATGGCAGGTATAACAGGTTTCGGTCACAGTATTTTTAACTAGCAACTTCGGTCCAGCTGAGCCATGCGGATTATGACAATCGGAGCAGGCGATTTTGCCTTCAGGTATCGGGTGATGAGAAAACTTGTTCGCTTGAGCCTTTTGATCTTGGTGACAGGTAAAACAAACTAAAGCCTGAGTCGGTTTCTCACGCACTTTGTCATGGGCCGAGTGCACAACATGGCATGAAGTACAGGCTAAATCAGCCGCCTGATGAGCACCACCTTGCCAATGCGTGCGCTTAGGATCTTTTTCATGACAAGATAAACAAGCCACATTCTGATCTTGTGCTTTATTAGGCGTATAAACACCTTTTTTTACACCAAAAATCACATCAGGAGCATCAGTCTTACTGGTCAAATGCTTGACACTTTCGCCATGACAAGACTGACAAGAAGGCGTGCGAGCATCGGCTTTATTACCATGCGCAGTCTGATAAATAGACAGTATCGGTTTGGTTTCATTTTCATCATGACAGCGAGTACATTCAGAATCTCTGTCTATCATTTGCGCGGGTGATTTTGCGGATGTAACTCCGACAGCAGGCTGAACGTTTTCAGCATACGCCGAGGTCATAAGAAAACCACAAAGCAAAATAATGTTTATAAATATCGTCATAAAATACTCGACTGAACAGATTTAAGCCTCACGCATCAAGCAACGAAGCAGGGTGATTTGATAAAATTTAAGCTGATGTTACGCAGTCGCCATTCAGCGGTTTAATAAAACACACATAATGAAGTCGCTATCGCGACGATGTGTTAATCGGGTTATCGCACCCGAAGGCGAGATACTTTCTTTTGCGCAGCCTTTATAAAGTATCCAAAGAAAAGGCGGCTCGATTGCAGCTCAATCTGCGCTCCTCGGTTTTGCCGCGCGTCGGTAGCATAGGTATCTACACAAAAAATTGTTAGCATTCCCACGCGCGAACGATAACATTATGGTGAAGATCGTAGGGGCGTATTGCATACGCCCTTATAAAATAAGCTCTATAACATTTACTTTCGATGTTGGGCGTATGCAATACGCCCCTACGGGGATTTTTGCACCATAAGTTACTGATATTTTATGACTATTTTTAATAGATCACCCCCCTAACCCCTTTTTACTAAAGAGGGGAAATAAAAAGAATACATTCACAGTCTCTGGCGCTTATTCACCCTACAAAACTAAATTCATCTAAAATCAATCTAACGAATAAAACTATTCACTTTTAGATAGAGATCTCATGAAAGCCGGTTAAAGACGAAGAGCTAAAACTAGCAGCTATCTCTACTTATGTTGCCAGCCTTAATATACAAATTAATTGGTATTACTGTGAAAGTATCCAGGCGATTAGATTATTAATTTCTTTAGCATCATCCACCTTCAAAATCATGTGAGCTTCTTCATGACCATCAGGAAATTTAGCGGTTTCACCTGAAGTTAAATGATGTAATAACTTTTCTGTCGCCTTAGGGTCTGCTTTAAATTTAGCCGAACTCTTAACAAATGAAGGACCATCTTTATCTTTATCAACACCATGACAGCGGAAGCAATTGTTTTGTTTAGCTAAAGCTTTTGCCGCATCAGCATCTACTTCTGCATAGGCAGAATAGCAAAAACTACTAAGCAATAAGATAAAAAGAACTTTTAAACAAAATGACTGACCTAACTTCATAACGCACCTTTGAGTTCAAAATAAAAAATCACATGGATCGTAGGGTAATGCAATAACCACACTAATGTCAAATGAATGAATTAATTAATTATTACAATTATTGTGGTTAAACAAATACTATTAAGCAAACCACTAAGACAATAAAGCACTGGCTCATACCTTGGCATTTAAAAACAACAATTCAACAGCTTAGACATAACAAATGGCTAGCAACTAAAGACGGCACACTATAAAGTTAAGCCTTACACTGTGACTCGTATTAAAACGGTCGGGTTAGCGATGCGTAACCCGACAAAATCGTGGTGTCTCTTATTAAGCTAATAGCCTAACAACCTTTTGTGAGAACGACTTTTTTAGCAACTTCGCAGCTCAAACTACTCCCACAAAAGCACTCTATTTAAGTTATTAACTGTTTAAACTTAAACCCCAATGACCACTTGCTGCACCGCACTCCACTCGCCATGCGCCACACTTTTATCCCACCAACGCAACCGATATTCACGAGTTTCATGGGTATTGCCATTTGCCAAGGGGCGCTCGTCATAATAGGGCTTTACCGTGTCTACAGCGAGAAACTCCCAATTGCCGCTATTAACTCGGCCTTCTATCCAAATACCATCATGTCGGTATTTTTTAAAATCGATACGTACACGACTACCGCTCTCGCCCAGCTCGACATAAACAGTAGGATCAGGAATTAAATGCTCCACCGTATTAGTTGTAGCGATGATACCCAATTCATGACCAATAACATCGGTATAGTTAGCACTGGCTTTAATGCGAATGATCTGACTGGATAAGCGTTTTTGCATTCCTGGCTCAGGTATCGTTGGTGAATTCGGAAATTCAGAAGGTAACGGATGTGCAATATTAGCCCCTCCATAACCCACTCCAGCCACCATCAGTTGCTTGTGTGCCGTTGCATCCTTAGCATCTCTCTGTAATGCAGGATGCCAATATTGCAATAGCCAAATCCAGTAAGCAACATCCTGTTGGGTGCTAGCAATTTCTTCTGCACTGATACCGCAGACAGGGCCACTATTAGGCAGCTTTAAATTATAATGAGATAGCCAAACGATCTGTGCATCTTCGGTTCTTGGAAAAAAGATATTTGCGCTCATAGTCTTAAGTAAACTCCGAATGGTTTAAGTGTGAAATATTGCTATATCAGTAGACGTGTAGAATATTTCCTTATCGCTGCTAGAGGTTTGCTGCTGTTTACTGTGACTTTTTACAAGAATATCGGTCGTTATTGACCCGATAATCTAGTTCATAAGTTACGCCTTTGATATCTTAGTTGTCAATATAAATATTTTATTGCCCACCCAAAATATATTCTTGTGTGTATTGCAAGTTTCATGGCAAACAAAAAAGTAATGAGTGCAGTCTAAAAAGTTACCGAGGCAAACCCTGAAGGTTTTATTGCAGACATACTAGTGTAGCTTGTTGACACAATATGTTTTTTTGCGCTGCCAAAAGACCTAAGGACATAGCAAATGTAAGCTATGGCGTGCAATAAACTTATTTGCGTCGACATTAAAAGAGCCGATGTCAAAGGAAAAACATTTAGCGCCTCAGTTATAACTGTCATCGCATCCCCTTAGTCATTGCCTGTAGTGCTAATGACTACCCACACTTTACTCACGACATTCTACATAGCCATTATTCATTAATCTTAAGCGCATAGGTATTACTACTATTGACAGAAATTACCATGCCGCTGACAATAGCCACATAAGGTAGACAAGCTATAGCAGAACGCACATAAACCTGAGTCATTAATTCAATCTGCAATGACAAGCGCATTAAATAGTTTCTTGACAAGCCAAGAACAAACAAAGTAAATTAACACCTAAATTAAGTTGCAAATGCCGGAAACACTTTGCTCGCTTACGCTCATAAAGTCTTATTTCGGCCTACGAATCTGAATCGGAGTCTGCAGGGTGCAATAAGCGATAGCCATATTACACCCAATACTGGAGATCATAAGGAGTCAATAAGCAAATGTAGATATAGGTTTTTGACACAGAATCGCTGCAAATGCCGGAAGCGCTTTATTCGCTTACACTCATAAAGTCTTATTCCGGCCTACGAATCTGAATCGGAGTCTGTAGGGTGCAATAGGCGATAGCCGTATTACACCCAATACTGGAGATCATAAGGAGTCAATAAGCAAATGTAGATGTAGGTTTTTGACACAGAATCGCTGCAAATGCCGGAAACACTTTACTCGCTTACGCTCATAAAGTCTTATTCCGGCCTACGAATCTGAATCGGAGTCCAGCCTACGAGACTTAACAACATTTATGCTTTATAAAAACAAATATCATTAACTTCGCATCACAGGTCGCTAATGTCACGATCAGCTCTACTTATTAAGCTGATTTTTCTTAATATGCACTGCTTTAAAAGCAATGAGACCTCACTATGACCGAGCTTGAGCAGCCAGCATTTGCCTTACTAATGAGCAGTGCTTTTTTCATGACAGTCGCATGGCTACTGTTGTTAAGGCCAATTGCCCTAAAAATAGGCCTGACTGATAAACCCAACACCAGAAAAAAACATAACGGTGACATACCTTTAATCGGTGGCTTAGCCATCTATCTATGTATGGTTTTTTTTATTTTGACCGAAAGCAAGCTGGCTACTATTAACATGGGCTTTTTGACAGCCATCAGCCTTATTATTGCCACGGGATTGATTGATGATTTCAAAAACTTGGATCTTAAATTACGTTTTTTTGCCGAAATAGTGGCCATATTAATCATGATCAAATGGGGCGGCATTGAAATTACTAGCCTAGGCAATTTATTCGGTCTAGGTGAAATACAACTAGGCCTATTTTCCATACCCTTTACCGTGTTTGCCATTTTAGGCGGCATCAATGCCTTTAATATGATAGATGGTATTGATGGTTTAGCGGGCGGCACTTCACTGATTATTTTTTTTATCTTATGCGCCCTATTTATTACCACTAATTACAGCAACCTTTTATTGCTTTGCTCTCTACTTGCAGCGGCTACCAGTGCTTTTTTAGTATTTAACCTCAAAGCATTTGGACAAAAAACAGCTAAAGTTTTTCTAGGTGATGCGGGTAGCATGATGCTGGGATTTACCATTAGCGTAGTCATTATTTCTGCATCACAAGGCGATCATAAAATCATTAATCCTGTGACAGCATTATGGCTGATAGCAAGCCCCCTGTTAGATACTGTGACCATTATGTCGCTACGCATAAAACAAGGCCGCTCAGTTTTTTCTCCTGACAGAGAGCACTTACACCACTTATTACCCATTGCTGGCTTTGGGCGCCATGTCACTCTAGGCCTAATTCTAACATTTTCGTTATTATTGGGCTTAACAGGCCTTGCACTAGACCTTGTTTTCAATGCGCCCGAATGGTTAATGTTTAGTTTGTTTATGCTCGTATTTATTAGCTATCGCTATAATCTTAGCCATGCTTGGAAAATGCTAAAAGTCGCGCGCTATTTAAATAACAACATAGGCATTAAGCGCAGAACCCAGACTAATCGCCGCACACACAATCCGTCATCATTAATATTGATTGTTATGCGTAGACTCAACCAGCGACGTATTTTGAGTGATAGACGATATCAAGCAAGTGCTAAAGAAATAGAAGAGTTCAATCAGTCCAGATTTTATAAATCTTATAAAAAATCCTGATTAATGAACATAAAGTCTGCGCACCTTAAACATAAAAAGCCAATCGACTTCATTAGAGTCAACAGGCATAGCCTAATGACCATTAGTGTATTGCTAATGATGGCGACGGCCAGTTATTACCAGTTCTTTAAAGAAAAAAAAACGCCGTTATGGTTTGAAGCAAAGGCAGCAAGCAATCTCTTAATTTCTTTACCGGAAGATGATGCCCCTCATGCTAATAAAATGGAATGGTGGTATTACAACGGTCATTTGCTAACGGCTTCAGGAAAAAAATACAGTTTTCATGATAGCCTGTTTCTTATTAATAGTGGCATGAGTCAGATGGTTAATCATGTTTCAGTAACCGATCATCAATCTGGACAGCATTACATAGATCAACGCAGTACAGCAGGCAATTTATCAGTCGGCACGGTTAATCATTTTGATTTTACTACCGATCATTGGAGTATCGCAGGTGGTAACGGTATTGATCAACTAATAGCTTCAACACCAGACTTTAGTTTTAAACTTGACTTAAACAGCACGCAAGCCCCTGTATTTCATGGTAAAGACGGCATCATTTTCTTAGGGGCTGCCGGCAGTAGTTATTATTATTCCAGAACACGTATGGCTATTACTGGAACCTTAAAAATTAATGGTCAAAGCGAAGCAGTCACTGGCCTTGCTTGGTTTGATCATCAATGGGGAGATTTTTCTACCACGCAATTATCTTGGGATTGGTTTAGCCTACAACTTGACGACCAAAGTGATGTGATGATTTATCAATTACGCGACAAGACTAATCAATCAATACTTTATACCGGCAGCTATACCAAGGATGGTAATACCGAAATATTAAGCAGCACTGACTTTACCCTGACTCAAGGTCAGCGCTGGCATAGCACTAAAACCGACACTAATTACCCTGTTGAATGGAAAATAATCATTCCAAGCAAAAATATGGCCTTAACAACCCGTGGCATTATTAACGACAGTGAATTTGACGCCAGCTTGACTAGCTATAATGTGTACTGGGAAGGCGCGATTAAAGTGAGCGGCAGCCATACTGGCTTAGGATTTATGGAGTTAAATGGTTATTCAAATACTAAAAATTGACTTAGGTAATACACAACAATTAAAGGATCACTTTTGTTTAATAACATACTGATTGTGTGTGTAGGGAATATCTGCCGCAGCCCTATGGCAGAGGCGCTACTTAAATCGACACTCAGCACTAGGCCTAATGTTTATCAAGTGAGTTCGGCAGGAATCGGTGCTTTAGTTGGGCATCCAGCCGACAACAAGGCAAAGCAACTGATGATAGAGAAAGGAATCGATATTTCTGAACATCGAGCCGATCAGTTAAACGAAGATATGATTCGTAAAGCCGATATTATTTTAGTGATGGAGTCAGCTCACAAACAAGCTATTGAAGCTAAACAACCTAGCGCAAAAGGCAAGATTTTTAGATTGGGTGAATGGGGTGGTTTTGATATTCCCGATCCTTACCAAAGAGATCATGAGGTTTTCGAATCGGTAATGAATCTAATTGATCAAGGTGTAAACCAATGGCTAGAAAAACTTTAACCGCTGAACTTTTTATGTAGATTGTTGAATGGGTAGAGCGTTGTTCTACCCATTCAACTAGCTGACGCTTTTGGTAGGCCGGGTTAGCGATAGCGTAACCCGACAAAATGCGCAGGAAATGATTGGCTTACGCTATCGCTACGCCAAGCAACAAAACTCGTGAGTTTTGACTCCATTGCAAAGGTTTGTAGGTCGGGTTAGCGATAGCGTAACCCGACAAAATGCGCAGGAAATGCTTGGCTTACGCTATCGCTACGAGCAACAAAACTCGTGAGTTTTGACTCCATTGCAAAGGTTTGTAGGCCGGGTTAGCGATAGCGTAACCCGACAAAATGTGCAGGAAATGCTTGGCTTACGCTATCGCTACGCCAAGCAACAAAACTCGTGAGTTT
>QVQD01000120.1 GCA_003584875.1 Methylococcales bacterium | reverse complement strand
GCTCATGAGTCCCTTTTGGGGGCTACATAGTAACAGGGTGCATCATTTATTAAGCCGGCTTGCGCTCTTAAGCCCCATACTATATCAATTAAAGCCTATGCAACTGGCCGCAGAGTAGAGCTGAGGGTCTCATGAGCCCCTCAGTGGCGCTACATTGTAACCTCGTATATCAATTGGAGGCTAGTTAACAGCCTCCATAGTAGAGTCTAGTGGCATTATAGCCAAGCTTAGATGTAATTTATGCACAAATTGTTTTTACTACGAAGGCAAGTTTGGTTATTAAGCACTTTCCGCTTGCAGTAAACGTAAATTTTCTTCAACACCTGCAGCCGCAGTTAACTCAGCTACATTGCTCTTAGTAAAGAAACCATCAAAATCACCAAAGCGTTGCACATATTCTACGATAAGTGAAGAATGCTCCGAAGCACTGGAAAAAATTTGTTTTAAGCCTTCATCTTTAGAACCTATAACATCCAATAAGAAATCTTTTCCATTTGAACGAATAGCATCAACGACATAATCAATATTTGCTTGCCCAGCGGTTTCACCATCAGCCACAATGAGAGCAATATGGTGCAGTCTAGGGCCATAATTACGCACAAAGTTTTCAGTCGGGGAGGGCAGTCCGACTAGATGGTTGACGAAATAAGGATTGTTAGCCGCAGTAAATACTTTGGCAGGACATAGTTTTTCATCTGAATAATGTATGCTTTTAGTTACATTAGTTGAAGAATTTTGTTTTGCAATATCATAAGATCCCCAGTAGTAATAACTTGAAACGGTGAGGTATTCAAGGATAGCAACTTCACGGTTCTGGCTATAAACACGGGTGGCTAAATGATCGACAGGTAAAATTAAATGATCCAACCCTAATGACTTTTGTATGTCTTTAGATCTTAAATAAGCTTGGTTTACATCATAAAGGATGACACTATTTCCTAGTGCATAAACGCGCAGATTTTCGTCAGGTCTTTCCCAGTAACCGACGATATTATGTGTATAAGGTGAAGGTTTAATAATCGCCATTTTTCCAGGTAATTCTAGCTTATTGATTTGTTCTTGATTAAAAAACCTAACTTCACGTGACTTTTGTATTTCGACAACTTCTTGTAAGTTGCTAACACGAAATATTTCACCCATGTAGCGAGAATTGGGTTTATGTGCACCAATTGGGTAGACTTCGTTAAGGCTACGGAAAATTCCATGAGTGTTCGAGTTTCTAACTTCTCTTACTAAAATATCAGGGGAGTTCATGTCGATACGCAGAACGTGTGTCCAGTATGATTCTGACTCTAAAGTAACCAAATAATGATAAGGTGTCATTAAAGCGAGTTCACTGACATAACTCACAGAACAGCCCGTTTCGACATTAATAATTAAAGCATCAATTTGTTGAATCATATCGGTAAGACCAATGCGATCACGATCTTCTAAGAGCTTGATAAGAAATTCATTGAACCAAGCTGAGTTGCTTTTATCGCCTTGAATAGTATGTTGTAAAGATTTCATAGTGTTTTTGAGGTTGAATTAAATAACTTTATATTATTCATAACAATAATTATGCCAACAAAGTATTGATTGTTTTTGTAGGTCGGGTTAGCGCTAGCGTAACCCGACAATATATTGCATCGCTTCATAGCGAGGGCTTGCTTTTCCGGCTTACGCATCGATCGAATTGCCGGAAACGCTTTACTCGCTAGGCTCGAAAAGCCTTATTCCGGCCTACGGTTTTTGTAGGTCGGGTTAGCGCTAGCGTAACCCGACAATATATTGCATCGCTTCATAGCGAGGGCTTGCTTTTCCGGTTCACGCATCGATCGAATTGCCGGAAACGCTTTACTCGCTACGCTCGAAAAGCCTTATTCCGGCCTACGGTTTTTGTAGGTCGGGTTAGCGTTAGCGTAACCCGACAATATATTGCATCGCTTCAGAGGTATATGAGTCAGACATGGGATTGATGAAATAAATAAAAAAATCTGCAACAATCTTTACTGCTCGGTTGCCAAGTAATAGTTGCACTAAAATAGAGCAAAAATGATTTTAATAACGATATATTGGTGCTTAGAAGTATTTGTCAGTATGAAATACACCTGACATCAAATATCAGTTTACTTTATTATGCATAATAATGGCTTGATTGGATCTTTATTAAGCTTAACTAGCTTTTTAATATCAATAGATTCAAACTTAAGAGTAGTGATTTGTTATGGCACCGATATTGCTATCTCATCATAATGACGTAGATTTTTATAAATTAACCTAAACTAAATAATGACAAAATTAAGCGACTATTTTGATTATAAAATTGACTCAGACAACAATCGAAGCATGGAAGTGTCTATTAATGGCATGTTATTGCTTAGATTGGCTGCAGTAAACAAAGGCACTGCTTTTACATTGCAAGAACGTATAGATCTGGGTCTTGATGGCTTGTTACCCCCTTTTGTCGCTACTTTAGAGGAACAAATTGAACGGCTTTATTTTAGTTATCAAAAGTTACCGGATGATATATCGAAGTATCAGTTCTTAAGAGCCATTCAGGAACGATCTGTTGTGCTTTTTTTTGCCTTATTGGAGTGTCATTTAGAAGAAATGGTGCCCATCGTTTATACCCCAACTATTGGTCTCGCAGTTCAGCAATTTAGTGCATTGTATAGAACTGCACACGGTATAACTTTATGCGCTCAAAATATAGATCGTGCAGAAAAGATCATGCAACATTATCCCCTTAATGATGTTCGTATGATTGTTGTCACCGATGCATCAGCAATATTAGGTATTGGTGATCAGGGTATGGGGGGCTTATCAATTTGCATAGGAAAATTGGCACTCTATACAGTGGGTGGTGGCTTATGTCCATTTCAGAGTTTGCCGATTAATCTGGATGTAGGGACTAATCGAGAAAAACTACTTAACGACCCACATTATTTAGGTATCAGGCACAAGCGTTTAGAAAACGAGGAATATTTCCAGTTAGTCGATAAGTTTGTCAATGCAGTTAAAGCTACCTGGCCTAAGGCTATTATTCAATGGGAAGATTTCACCAAAGATGTTGCTTTCGATGTTTTGTCTCGTTACAGAAATGAAATTCCTTGTTTTAATGATGATATACAAGGTACAGGCGCTATGGCGCTCGCTGGCTTATTAGCCGCTTGTCATCAAAAAGCTGAACGATTAATCGATCAAGTTGTGGTAGTCGTTGGAGCAGGAGCAGGGGGTATTGGCGTTGCTAGTATAATAAGGACAGGCATGTTGAATGCAGGTCTTAGTGAGCAAGAGGTCAGACGACATGTTTATGTTGTCGATGTTAATGGTTTAATTATTGAAGATGACGATATTGAAGGCTATAAATTAGCTTTTGCACAACCCAAAGATATTTATCAAACATGGGTAATGCAAGGCGAAACACCGACCTTATTAGAAGTGGTTCAACACTTAAAACCTCATGCTCTATTAGGCTTATCAGGAGCGCTAGGTATATTTAACGAGTCAGTCGTTAAGGCGATGGCAGAATATAATGAAAATCCTATTATATTTCCTCTTTCTAATCCAAATTCAAATTGTGAAGCAACACCCGAAGATATCATTAAATGGTCAGATGGTCGTGCAATTGTTGCAACAGGTAGTCCTTTTCCAGATGTAATTTATCAAAACAAACGCCATGAAATTAGGCAAGGCAATAACGCTTTTATATTTCCTGGTGTCGGTTTGGCTGCTGTATTGGGTGAATGTAGGCAAATTAGTGATGGGATGATCTTAGAATCGGCCTATGCTTTAGCCGATTATATTAAAGATCATTGCAGTGATGGTTATATTTATCCGCCCATTAAAGATTTAAGAAAGATTAGTGTTTATGTGGCGACGCGTGTTTTGTCTAAGGCATTAGCAGATGACTCTGCTACCTTGCTTCATTTGAAAGATATTGATATCCAAAGCTATGTAGAAGAAAATTTGTGGCGAGCAGAGTATATCCCTTATGAGTATGATACATGTTCTGGGTAAGAATAAGGTATGTAGTGGTATGGTCGGTAGGGGCGTATAGCATACGCCCTAATAAATAGGCTCTAATATAATCATCCATCTACAATAATGCATGTTTGATATAGGGTGTATGCAAAACACCCGTTTTTTTTAAACCATCATCAACGCCATTCACCCTGCTCCATGCGATAACGCTCGCCATCGGTGTTCCCTCCATTCAGTTGTAGGCCGGAATAAGGCTTTACGAGCGTAAGCGAGCAAAGCGTTTCCGGCATAAGAAGCGCTCCTATGTCGGAAACGCCACTACGCTGCGCTGGTCTATTCTTATCTAAAAAATGCTTAACTGTCGGCAGTGGAGGGCTGTAGTGAGGTTTTAAAAGCTATTAAACCATCATCAACGCCATTCACCTTGCTCCATGCGATAACGTTCTCCATCTTCATGGCGTCGCCATCGGTGTTCCCTCCATTCAGCATTAGGTCTAGGTGGTTGCACCCATTGTCCTGGAATCCATATCCAACGATTTTGCCAGCCCCAGTAGCCAGGTATCCAGACTAGTCCTTGTGCAGGTGCTTGTATGATAATTTCTGGTTGTGGCGGTGGTGGTGAGTTAGGCGCCATCATTTCATATTGAGGTGGCTGAATATTATAAATAGGGGCTCTATTAAAGCTTTGCTGCTGTTGATCGTAGTATTTTTGGTCCTGATCGTATTCTCGTTGCTCTAGTTGGT
This sequence comes from Methylococcales bacterium, assembly GCA_003584875.1. Lineage (GTDB taxonomy): Bacteria > Pseudomonadota > Gammaproteobacteria > Methylococcales > Methylomonadaceae > Methylobacter_C. The sequence continues at coordinate 6,578 of QVQD01000120.1, read as the reverse complement.
TATAACTAGGTCGTTGATTATAGTATTGCAGTTCATCTGCAAAACTCATATTGATACAGAGCATAAAAGAATAGCTTAGAAATAAAGCCTTAAATAGCCGATGGTGTTTTTTCATAGATAGACCTTATAGTAAGCAGAGTTGTATTTGGTATATTGATTATAAAGTACTTTACGGTGTTTCAAAGTAATAGTCATAATATCGTAGCTACGCTTGGTGTAACAATACACAGTTAAGTGCTTTATCGTCGTTGGAGTTTTGACAATTCTTGCCCATTACTCATTGCTGAGATTATTGCCTATTAAGATAGCTATGACCAAGGTTACAAACTCTAAGCCATAAATACACTAAGCATAAGCATTGGAATTTTGGCTTTATAACGGTAAACTTATAAGTCTTAGTTTTATAAAAAATCAGTTTAATAGCAGGGGCAAATTAATGGAGCAGTTTATATTCCATTCAGAATTAAAAAATAAACTTGAGTTTATTATAGAAAAATCACATAAGCTCGGAGGTGTACTTTGTTTTCATGGCTTGCCAGGATGCGGTAAAACCACATTTTCTGAATACTATGCACATAAGATTGCACAAGAAGTATCAATATTTGATGCAAATAGTCATTTATTTGATAGAACATCAGCAGCCAATATTCTCAATACCATCAAAGAAACGGGTAATATTGTTTTAGATGAGGATGCTGACAATAATTTTAATTCGAGTGATAAGAAAGCTTGGGATCGTTGTTTTATCATTGATGAGTTTCATAATTTGTCAGAGAAAAGACAGGATGCTTATAAGGTAAGTTTGGAAAAAGTTTCAAAAGAACTTAATGCCTTGTTTATATTGATCGTCAATACCACCAAAGAAAGACCTCTTAATAAAACATTGACATCGGCTATTTTAAGTCGATGCCAAGCGATAGATTTTGATATTAAGAAACATCATTACGATGAAGTTATTTATCTTATAAGAAGAAAATATCCAATGCTAGATGAACAATATATTAAACAAACACTACCTGATTTACGTCAAGTCATGAAGCGAGCAAAATTATTGTCATAAAACATTAAAGTTTGTAAGCTGGATAAGCAGTAAGCATCAGGCAATAATGATGTATTGGCTATGCTTATCCACCTTAAACCCCTAACTCAGTCAAGAGTTCTCCGCATATCCCAATCCCCCTCTAATCATGTCAGATTATCCTGAATCTCGCCAACCAAAGCTAAAGATTAGAAATACTGTAGGGGCGAATTCATTTCTACATCAAATTACAGAGTCAAAATTCATGAGTTTCGATTCCAAAAAAACATAGTTCAATGTAAGCCATGTTTTTGCATGCGATATATAAGGGTGTCTCGAGTAAGTCCCAATAGCTTAGCGGTCTTGCTTTTGTTACCTTTAGTTCGATTAAGGGCTTGATGAATGAAATCGGCTTCTAGTGAATCAAGCTCTATACCTCTTTCAGGTAAATGCAATGAAGTAGTTGGTGGTGAGAAAGTATTAATAAATTCTGGAGGTAAATTTTCAAATTCGATGGTTTTTCCGGCCATCAAGATGCACAACCTTTCGCATAAATTACGTAATTCACGAATATTGCCGGGCCATGGGTAAGCTTTAAGTGCCTTTAAAGCTGGTTTGCTAAGTTTTGCGCTCTCCATAGCATGTGTAGTTGCCATCATATTCATAAAATGATTAATGAGCGCTTCGATGTCATCGCTACGTTGACTTAAAGAGGGTAATTCTAATGGCACTACATTGAGTCGGTAATATAAATCCGCCCTAAATTCCTTTGCAGTGACTAAATTAAGTAGATCGGTGTTGGTAGCCGCAATAATGCGTACATCAACATGATAGGGTTTTATGTCACCAATGGCTAAGCATTCACCTGATTCTAAAAAGCGTAATAATTTGGCTTGTATAGAATAAGGTAGAGAATTGATTTCATCCAGAAATAGAGTGCCCCCATCAGCTGCTTTAAAAAGACCTTGTGTATTTGCAGTGGCGCCGGTAAAGGAGCCTTTTTTATGGCCAAATAATTCTGATTCTATGAGACTCTCTGGAAGGGCTGCACAGTTTAAGGTAATAAATGCTTTGTCTGCACGAGCACTGGATTTTTGTATGGCATTAGCGAAAACTTCTTTACCTGTGCCTGTTTCGCCTTGTAATAAAACGGTGACATCGGTTGCGGCTACCATTTTGGCGCTACGAATTAATGACTCTATGGATGGGGATTGGCCGATAATCATATCAAAATGACTCATGATAAACTTCCTCAGTGAGTAGACATATGCGTATAAGCCATAGGGTTAAGCCAAGGTAAACCCGCAAATAATGACAGAATAATCATAAACAAACCTATCGCTTGTTTAAATCTCGTTATTTTTGATAATCGAGTTAAAGCTTGTGTCATTATTCCAACACCCATTACAGCAGGTAAAGTACCCAAACCAAATGAAAACATAGTTAATGCACTTTTAGTTAGGTCACCAGTAGTTGCTGCTAATGTTAAGGCTGCATAAACTAAGCCGCAGGGTAACCAACCCCAAACCATGCCAAATAGATAGGCGTTTGTTAGATTTTTTACGGGGATTAATTTACGTCCATGAGGCTCTATTTTTTTCCAAAAAAAGGTACCTGTTTTTTCAATATAAGCAAATCGAGGGAACCAGCCTGCAATATATAACCCTGCGCTTGCCATAAATAACGCAGAGATGATTTGTAAAACTCGATGACCATGTGCTTCACCTAGCGGTAGAGTGAGTAATAACTCTATTCCACCCAACATTGCGCCCGCTATTGTATAGCTAGTAATACGGCCAAAATTATAATTAAAAACAAAAGGCAGTAAGTTTTTTTTATTATTGCGTATTTCGGGACTTAAACTTAAAGTTAGTGTGCCTATGATAGAACCACACATGCCAATACAGTGCATACTGCTAAATAAGCCCATTATAAAAGCGACTACATAGGAGGAGGTAAAGGCTGGGTCAAAATGCATCATAAGGATGGGCAAAAGCTTTGGGGTGTAAGTTAAAAGGCTAAAGGCTAAAGGCTAAAGGCTAAAGGCTAAAGGCTAAAGGCTAAAGGCGATAGTGGGTTCTACTTTAGTCATTGGCTTTTGAAATCTTATTGAATAGCAAATTGTGCAAGAATTTGGCTTTGTATTTTCTCCGCCATCGCTTTTCGATCATCAGCATCACGAATAGGTCTGCCAACCACGATATAATCAGCGCCATTTTGCATAGCCATTTCGACACTGACGACGCGTTTTTGATCGTCTTCTTCACGGTTATCAACTGGTCGGATGCCGGGTGTAATGACTAATAATTTATGATCGAGCTCTGTTCTTAGCATTTCAACTTCTAGTCCAGATGACACTATGCCATCGCAACCTATTTGTAGTGCTCGTTTTGCTCTTGATAAGACTAGCTCGCGTACATCACATTGAAAGCCTAAATCATCTAAATCGCCACGGTCTAAGCTAGTTAAGGCGGTTACTGCAAGTACTTTAAGATTACCTTTTTCTTTAGCAGCTGCTTCCATAATAGCGTCATTGCCATGAATGGTGGCTAGATCAACGCCTTTGCTGCTTAAAGCTTTGATAGCACGTCCCACAGTTGCCGGCACATCAAAAAACTTTAAATCGACAAACACTTTTTTGTTTTGTTGTTTTAGCCATTCAATAAATCCAAAGTAATCCCCTGACATAAACAACTCCATGCCCACTTTGTAAAAAATAACAGAGTCGCCGAGTTCTTCAACTAAGGCCATTGCTTCGGGTATGCTGGGAACATCCAAGGCCATAATTAAGCGTTCACGGACGGGAATAGGTTTGCTTGATATAAAAGCCATAGTGTAATGAATTGTAGTGATTATGAAATAAGCAACACATAGAGTGTGGCTAATATTTATTGAGTTTTTAAGCCTGCTTTATTCCAAGCGATTAGGCCGCCTTCCATATTTTGGACATGACTAAAGCCAGCTGACTTGAGTATATCTAGGGCTTTTGCAGAGCGTGCACCAGAACGACATTGTGTAATAATGGCGCTATTTTTATAGGATTGTAGTTCAGGTAAGCGATTGCTTAATTGCGCTAAAGGTATGTGTAAAGCACCAGGGATATGAACAGAATTCCATTCACTGTCTTCACGCACATCTATTATGATTGCTTTTTTTTCAGCGGCTAAGGCTGATGCATCTTGTGGTGATATTAATTCAAGGTTATCAGTGCCAGCTTTAACAGCATTACAGCTTAATAGGGATATGATGAAGCTTAAGCGGCAATATTTTAAAAAATTTCTCATATTATTCTCAAATTATTGAACTAAACGAATGGGCAGTAATGTTATCATCAACAGTCAGTAACACTGAAATAAGGCGATATCTTACAGTAACTTGATTTTACTTTGAATCAATATTCACAATTTTAACTCATTACGAACATTATGAACTCAACATTAGTACAAATGACACTGTTAATGGCTAGCGGTGTTATTTGGCGGTTGCTAAAACCTGCAGGATTAGAAGCCGAACAAACTCGAACCGTTTTAACGACTTTTGTTTATTATTTACTATTGCCAGCTATGGTGTTAGACGTGCTATGGACGGCTAATATAGGTTTGCAATCTTTTCAGTTTAGCTTGTTGGGTATTAGTAGTATTGGCTTTGCCATTTTCTGCATTTGGGCAGTTGGAACGCTATTCAAGTTTGAACATAAGCGTTTAGGTGCCATGATACTTGCGGCTGCCTTCCCTAATGTTACTTATCTGGGCTTGCCGGTTTTAGAGCAAACCTTTGGGAGTTGGGCGCGTTCAGTGGCGATACAAATGGATTTATTCGCGACAGCACCCTTTTTGTTTACCATTGGTATTATGATAGTTCGGCATTATGGTGTTGATGATTCTGAAAAACCTAAATCAACCTTGTCTTTTCTCAATGCGCCGCCTTTTTGGGCTGCTGCATTGGCTGTGTTGCTAAATCTAAATAGCGTTATAGCACCAGATTGGTTTCTGGGTACTCTACAAAAACTATCCTCAGCTGTCGTGCCTTTAATGTTGTTTTCGTTAGGATTAGCCTTAAGTTGGAAGGCTATTAAAATTAGAAATATCCCTTATGTACTGCCAGTTGTTTTAATTAAAATACTATTCATGCCCTTATTTGCTGCAATTGTAGCCTATTACTTACCCATGTCGGGACAGTTTAAAGCTGCTGCTGTGATGGATATGGCTATGCCGAGTATGGTGTTGGGTGTGGTCTTTTGTGATCGTTATAAGTTAGATAGTGCCTTATATGCGATGACAGTAACGGTGACCACGGCGTTAAGTTTATTATCATTGCCAGTTTGGCATAATCTACTAATCCATGAGTTTATAAAATGAAACAAATACTAGAAATTTTTTCTCAAGGCGAAGAGTTAGTTACCGGACAAATAGTTGATACTAATGCAGCTTGGTTATCGCAACAAGCCGTAGAAATTGGTTTTAGTGTTACTAGGCATACTGCAGTGGGTGACAATAAGTCAGAACTTATTGCTTTATTATCTGATATTGCTCTGCGTGCCGATTGTTGTATTTGCACCGGTGGCTTAGGGCCCACTATTGATGATTTAACTGCACAGGCGGTTGCTGAGGCTTTTGATGCCCCATTAATATTTGATGAACTAGCTTATGAGCAAATAGCTCAGTTTTTTTCTAACCGAAAGCGTGATATGCCGGAATCAAATCGTAAGCAAGCCATGCTTCCTAAAGGTGCAGAGCGAATTGATAATGGATGGGGAACTGCGCCGGGCTTCTCAATAAAACATAATCGTTGTTGGTTTGTTTTTTTGCCCGGTGTGCCTGTTGAAATGAAGAATATGTTCCAGCAACGGGTGCTGCCTTCATTGCCTCATAGATTTTCTCTCGAACAAGGTACTTTGATTACCTTCAAGACTTTTGGTGCAGGTGAGTCTGCATTACAAGAATTGATTAACACCATAGAAATACCCTCATCAGTTCAATTGGGCTTTCGTGCCAGTACGGACGATGTCCATATTAAATTACTTTTTCCATCTGATTATCCTAAGCAACAGATGCTTGCTTTAATTGATGATTTTTCAAAGCGCTTAGGCGATTTTGTCTTCGCTATTGATGGTTTAGGTGAAGTAACGGGTGATCTGGTCTTTGAAATAGATAAACAGATGACAACTCGTAACATTACTTTAGGTGTTATTGAAACGCTCAGTCATGGTTTATTAGCTGCAAAATGTATAGGCTATGATTGGTTGTTTAGTTCAAGTTATCAGCAATCATCTATTAAATCTGATGCAGTCATGGATGTCATGTCTGTTTTAGAAACTATGGCTTATGAGTACAAAAAAAATTGTGTCATTGATTATGTGTTGCTGCAGTTTTATACCGGTGATAAAGACTGCTTGCACAGCAAAGAAAAGTCGGTAGAAATGTATGTTGTTTTGTTAACAGATACAGGCTTACATAAAACACGTCATACAATTGCTGGTTCAATACAACGCAAGCAAAATCAAGCGGCTTTATTATCCCTTGATTTATTAAGGCGATATTTAAGTGCTAAGCTTTAGGTT
>QVQD01000046.1 GCA_003584875.1 Methylococcales bacterium | reverse complement strand
GTTAGCGATAGCGTAACCCGACAGAATGCGCAGGAAATGCTTGGCTTACGCTATCGCTACCCCAAGCAACAAAACTCGTGAGTTTTGACTCCATTGCAAAGGTTTGTAGGCGTCGGGACAGGAATAACACCGTAACAAAAACCGTCAGGCATAAAAAAGGCCACTATAAAATAGGAGTCTTTAGAATTCATGGTGCCCAGGGGCGGAATCGAACTGTCGACACGTGGGGTATCAATGCTCTGATTGCAGTCAGCTGGGATTGTAAAGTTTGTGTTGAGAAAGAGAACGCTTAGGTAAATTGAGGGTTAATATCTCAGATTAGTAAACAGTTTCGTGGTCGCCCATATTAATTGGGATAATTTGTCCGTCTTGAATCAGCAATTCTAGGGTAATGCGATATGATAAATTGATGGAAACCGAATGGATACCTTGTAGTTTTCCACTCAATGTATGCAGACGAAGAGAAGGATGAAACGGATTGGCTTCCAGCAGTTGCAAAGTTTTGAGATATTGGGATTTCAAATCAGGGTATTTCTTTAACCAGCGTAGAGCACGGCGATTATAAGCATCAGTGAAAATCAGCGCATAAGTCATGTTTGTTTTGATAGCCTAGATACATGGGCTTCCGCCGACTCCTGAACCAATCGCCCTGCCGCCAAATCAGCGCGAGTTTCTGCTAAGGCCGCTTCCAGTTCGCATTCTCGTAAATAGTTGTATTGTGCGATTTCCATGACCACGAATTTGTCTTTGCCACGCACCGACACGATGGCCTCAGAATGATCTGCGAGCATGGCTTCGATGGCCGCTACCCCTTTGGTTTTTAAGTCATTAGCACTGATATGGGGCATGTTAACACCTGATTAAACGCGATAGAGAGTGCATCTAATCATGTGATTAATAGTATTGTAAAGTACTTTATGTGGTGGAGCGATTTACAAACTTGATTATTAAAGTGGATGTTGACAGGTCGGGACAGGAATAATACCGAAACAAAACCGTCAGGCATAAAAAAGGCCCCGATCAGATCGGAGCCTTTAGAATTCATGGTGCCCAGGGGCGGAATCGAACCGTCGACACGAGGATTTTCAGTCCTCTGCTCTACCGACTGAGCTACCTGGGCTTTTTAATATTGTTTTTTGTATGGTGCCCAGGGGCGGAATCGAACCGTCGACACGAGGATTTTCAGTCCTCTGCTCTACCGACTGAGCTACCTGGGCGGCACTACACAAAGACGGCTATTAGACTCGATTAAGGCAGTTGAGTCAATGAAATAAATTTATGATTTGTTGTTGCTCTAAATGATCAGTGTTTAGAAAGCTTAACAGGCTTGCGATATCTAGTGGTTTTTAATGGCTTATTATTGAACTCACTATGTTATTGATTAGTTCAATTCGAACTGTTTCTCCAGGTTGAATACCGTCACATTCAATAGGCAAAACGATATAACAATTGGCTGCGCCAGCAGCGCTTAATATATTGGAGCCTTGTTGCCCTGAGGAGGCGACTAGTAATTCGCCGTTATCATTTTGGCTAAGTATGCCTCTTTGGTACTCTTGTCGTCCTATTGATTTTTTGAGAGTAGTGGTACATTTAGCTAGTAATTGAAGGGGTTGTGACATCGACATGCCTGATAGTTGTTCTAGTGCAGGAGCTACAATATGTTGAAAAGTGACGATTACAGCGACAGGGTTGCCGGGTAAGCCAAAAAAATGACAGTCATTGATTTTGCCGAAAGCTAAAGGTTTGCCTGGCTTTATGGCAATTTTCCAAAAGTCTACTTTGCCACATCGTGCTAATACTTCTTTAATAAAATCTGCATCACCAACTGAGGCACCGCCTGTGCTAATAATAAGGTCATGATTTTTTGCAGCAGCCACTATGCAATCTTCTAATTGTTGTGGGTCATCGGCAATGACACCTAAATCAGTGATTTGGTAGCAAGGGTCAGTAAGCAAGCCACTTAAGAGATAACGATTACTGTCGTATATTTTGCCTGATTCTAAAGCTTGATCTAAGGCGGTTAATTCGTTGCCAGTAGAAAAGAAGGCTATTTTTACTTTGCGCTTGACGACCACGCTATCAATGCCAGTTGAGGCTAGTAAGCCCAGATCAATCGCCGTTATTTTTTTGTAGGCTGCACAGACTAAATCGCCTTGTTTAATATCTTCACCTATCTCTCGAATATGTTGTTTGCCTTTAGTTTGTGCAGGAAAAGAAATCAAAGATTCATTAATCTGTGCTTGTTCTTGCATAACCACCGAATCAGCCTCTGCTGGCAATACCGCGCCTGTAAAAATGCGCACACATTGACCTGCTTGTAATTTGCCTTGAAAAGGTTGTCCTGCCCAGGAATATCCTATTTGCGTTAAGGTAACTTCTTGCTCTGGGATTAAATCAGTGCTAGAAAACGCATAGCCATCCATAGCAGAATTTCTATCAAATGGACTATTGATGACAGAGTAGAGGGGTTCTGCAAGCACGCGACCTAAAGCATTTTTTAAAGACACTCTTTCGGTTTCGGTTACTGACTCTATGGCTGTGGCAATACGAGCTAAGGCTTCTGTAATAGAGCTCAGTGGTTTTTTTTCTTGGGCGCAAGCATCTATCATTTCAACCTCAAAAACTGCTTTAAAATAAATTCGGCTATTTTGTCAGGCTGATTGATATCTAATTGGGTGAGGTTATCGGGTGTTATTAATTGGGTATCTGAGGCAATTGCGATAATGTTTGGATCATTCGGATACAGTAAGGGTTTATTCATAATAGTTCGATGTAGTTCGATTTTAGGAAATGCTTCTGATTTAAAGCCTTCAACCAGAATAAGATCAAGCTCTGATTGATCAAATAACTTTAGTTGGTCATCTAATTTTGGCTCTTGTACGCTAGCAAATTCAGTAATTATGGCGCGTCTATGTGAAGAAATTAACATAACAGGGGAGGCGCCTGCCTCGCGTAAGCGAAAACTATCTTTGCCAGGTTGGTCAATTTGGAAATTATGATGACTATGCTTAATTAAAGCTATCTGTAAACCTTGTTGCTTTAATAGCGGAATTATTTGGGCTAGAAGTGTGGTTTTACCTGTGCCGCTAAAAGCGGCAAATCCTAGTATGGGAATATAGGCGTGTTGCATCATGGGTTATTTATTAGCCTGTTGTCGTACCAGTTTGCATTCTAAGGTATTATTGCTCAGGAATCATTAATCTTGGAGAAAACATTGATTCGAATTTATTTAATAGTCTTGTTGGGCATCATAGTTTTCTTTGGAATGCGGTCATTAAAGAAAAAGTCACCTTTAGTATTAGCACGCTACCGAAACATAGCATTGATCAGTTCAGCGGGCATATTGTTACTTTATTTAACAGCGACGGGGCACTTAAATGGTTTGTTTGCGCTGATTGGGGTAGTCATTGCTTTTATGGTTAGGTTTTTGCCAGCCTTATTGCATTATGGTCCTCAAGTACACAGACTATGGCAAGGCTTTACGGGCGGCAAGCAAAATACTTCACAATCAAAGTATGAAGCCAGTGCTAAAGGCAAGATGTCCGTAGAGGAGGCGTATGAGGTGTTAGGCTTAAAGCCCGGAGCTTTAGAGGCTGATATTATTAGCGCTCATCGAGCATTAATACAGAAACTTCATCCTGATCGTGGTGGCTCTGATTATTTGGCTGCTAAAATAAATTTGGCGAAAAAGATCTTGCTGAGTAAATAATCGTTGTTAGGATTTGTAGTCTGGAATAAGGTCAGCCAAGCTCAGTGCTGGTGGGGTTTGTGGCACAAGAGCAGTGCCTATGCCGGAAACGCTTTACTCGCTTATGCTCGAAAGCCTTATTCCGTACAAATGTCATTAAGTTACAATACGTAAAACTAGTGTATTAAGTCAGCAGATTGTTTGGTATGATTGACGCCGAAGGTTTCTATCTAAGCAAATAAAATCACCACCCTTGATAAACCCAAAAATTAAACATCCATAGCATTAAATTAACCTGATCTGCTTACGAGTAAAGCTTAGCCGTTTTGCTCAATATTTGTCATTACGGCTGGTATTTATATATCGGCAACTCACTTAAGGAGTTATTTTATGGCCGCAGCGTTACTCAATCCTTCGCAATATTACTATAATGAAAGTCAATATAAATTAGATCATACTGACGATGAGGATAAGCAACCGAATAAATCTAATAAGAATGCAGTTAGATTGAGTCGCTTATGTCACGGTAATAAGCTCGATGCTAATCACTTTTATTTAAAAGCTTTAAGTCGTTCAGCTTTACTGACTATAGATGAAGAAAAGAAATATGGTCTTAGGGCGCAGAATGGTGATGAAGTCGCAAGGAATATCATGATTGAAGGTAATTTGCGCTTAGTCGTCAGTATTTCTCGGCGTTATCTTTATCAGGGTTTGCCACTCTTAGACTTAATAGCAGAAGGAAATATGGGTTTGATTCGTGCTGTTAAGAAATTTAAGCCGGAGCTAGGTTATCGCTTTTCAACTTACGCAACTTGTTGGATAAAACAAATGATTGAGCAGGCAATTATGAATCAATCGCGGCCCTTTCGTTTGCCAGAAGACGTTTACAAAGAATTGAAGAAAACGTTAAATGCAAAGCGTCATTTATTACAAGAGTTTCATTTTGAAGCCAGCGCTGAGGATATTGCTAATTATATGAATATTCCTCTGGCGCAGGTCGAAAAGTTACTTAAGCTTGATCAGCCTTTAGTCTGCCTGGACAATTCAATAAATGAATCTTTTATGCATGCCGATTGCAAGGAGCAAGATGAGCAATTGCATAATGACCTTATGTATAAGAATGTTATTGACTGCCTATCTGAATTGTCTGATAAGCAGCGCATAGTGATTTGTCGTCGTTATGGTCTATGTGGTCACGAGGTTGCGACTTTGGCGGATATAGCTAAAGACTTCTTGGTCAGTAGCGAGCGTGTTAGACATATTCAAGTTTTTGCATTGACTGCATTGAAAAAACTTTTGCTGGCTAAGGGCTATACTTTAGAGTCGGTTTTTAATTAGCTAGGCTATGCCTCACTGTATAAAGTTAAAAAATATTTGCAATTATTGTAGGCCGGAATAAGACTTTAAGAGCGTAAGCGAGTAAAGCGTTTCCGGCTTGGGCGCTGCACCTGTGCCGGAAACGCCACCACGCGCTGCGCTTAGGTGGTCTTATTCCGGCCTACAAAAGCTTAGCTGTGGGCAGTAAGGCTGTACTTAGGCGTAAAACATTTCTAGCTGTCATGCCGCCAATGACATTCCTTTTTATCCTGAAATATTCAACAATCTCTGGTTTTTGCAATGATACGATCTACTAATAAACCGCTAATCGCTCATGTGCTGTTTCGCTTAGGTACGGGGGGCTTAGAAAATGGTTTGGTTAATTTAATTAATACGCTGCCTGACGATAAGTATCGACATGCTGTTATTTGTATGACCGACTATACTGATTTTCGCAATAGAATTAATAATGATGCCGTGCAAGTTTATTGCCTCAATAAAAAGCCAGGACAAGACTTTGCCGTTTATGTGCGCTTATGGCGGTTATTAAGACAAATTAAGCCAGACTTATTGCATACGCGAAACTTATCTGCGTTGGAAGCTCAGTTACCTGCCTTACTGGCAGATGTTAAATGTCGGATTCATGGTGAACATGGTCGAGATATTGATGATGTAGATGGAACTAATTGGCGCTATGTGTTGTTGCGGCGCTGGTTTAGGCCGCTAGTGCAGTGTTATGTGCCTATGTCTAAAGACTTAGAAGATTGGTTGATTAAGCAGATTAAAGTCCCAGAAAAAAAAATCGCTCAAATATACAATGGGGTGGATTTAACACGATTTAAGTTGGGTGATAGTAAACCTAGGTGGTTATTGCCGATTGAATTTCGTGCGATCAACTTGTTTTTGATAGGCACTGTCGGTAGATTGGATCCAATAAAAGATCAGTTAACTTTAGTTCAGGCGTTTATTCATCTTGTTAAGAATAATCCTGAGTTGAGTCATAAAGTCAGGCTAGTAATCGTAGGTGACGGCGTATTGATGTTGCCACTGCAAGCCTTAGTTCGAGAAGCTGATATAGAGAATTTGGTTTGGTTGGCTGGTGAAAGACATGATGTAGCTGATATTATGCGGACTTTGGATTTGTTTGTATTACCTTCTATAAATGAAGGCATATCGAATACCATACTAGAAGCAATGGCCAGCGCTTTACCTGTTATTGCTACTAAAGTCGGTGGTAACTCGGAGTTGGTCGTAGAAAACGAAACGGGTTATTTGGTTCCAAAACAAGATCCTATAGCTATGGCTGATGCTATTAAGCATTATCTAGATCAGCCAGAGCTTTTGTCTTTACAGGGTCAAGCAGGGCGAGCAAGAGTAGTATCAAAGTTTAGTTTGGATAGAATGATGACTGATTATAATGATATTTATGATAAATTATTGCTGGAATGTGGTTCAAATTAACGGTAATAAGATGACGATTAAAAAAACAGCCTTAAACAAAGATAAGCTTAACCAGATTGTGACTGACGCTCGACGTAATCAGGAGTTGCGAGAGCAATCTTACCGAGGCCAAGCACTTAAGTTGTATCCGTGGATCTGTGGTCGATGTGCGCGTGAATTTACGCATACTAATTTGACCGAATTAACAGTTCATCATAAAAATCATAACCATGACGATAATCCCTCTGATGGCAGTAATTGGGAGCTGTTATGTCTTTATTGCCATGATAACGAGCATTCACGCTACGAAGAAAGCCGTTTTGGTAGTTCAAAATCTTCAGTATCGAATACGCCGACCGCCAGTCATAATCCTTTTGCAGATTTGAAGAACTTATTGAATAGTAAGAAATAAGGCGAAAGGTAAAAGTAAAAGGCTAAAGGCTAAAATGTTTTTTTATATTGGGCTAGCGATGTAAGTTTTGGTGTTAGGTATCAAAGTCGTTTTTCTCTCGTTTGCCGGGACTAGCACCTTAGGTTTTGTTGGGATTAGCTCTTATAAAAGCTTGGATATCTAAGCAAGTTTTGTAGGTTGGGTTAGCGATAGCGTAACCCAACAATTCGTAATGTATTGTATTGTATTGTGTCGTGTCGTGTCGGGTACGCTATCGCTAACCCGAACTACGTGGAAATTTACCTAGTTTTATACGTTTATGCAGATGCTAAGTGTCAATAAGTAATCGTAATCTAGGGGGGGGTGATGTTGGGACAGATCGCTGCCTGTCCCTACGGCGTCAATTGTCCCGATAATGTGATATTTTTTAATCCGTGTTAAATGGCTGCGTAAAATTAGTTTAATTGAGAGCTGTTAAGCTTAGCCTTTCGCCTTTCGACTTTTGTCTGCGTTTAATGGCACCCTCACATCATATCTATACCTAGATTAGCTAAAGCATCTGCTCGTTCGTTGCCTGGGTCACCAGAATGGCCTTTTACCCATTTCCATTCAATGGTGTGTAACGCAATGGTGGCATCTAATCTGCGCCATAAATCTTCATTTTTAACGGGTGTTTTGGCTGCAGTTTTCCAGCCTCTTTTTTTCCAATTAGGCATCCAATCAGTAATGCCTTTAAGTACATAGCTAGAATCGCTGTTCAATTGTACTAAGCAAGGTTTTGTTAATGACTCTAAAGCTTGTATGGCGGCCATCAATTCCATGCGGTTATTGGTGGTTAGTTTCTCGCCGCCATAAAGTTCTTTGTTATGGTTTTTATAAGTGAATGATACCCCCCAGCCGCCCACGCCAGGGTTGCCCCGGCAGGCGCCATCGGTATAAATAATAACAGTGTTAGTCATGTTTTTTACTTGCTGTTGGATGTAATGAATGGATCAAGGATAAGCGAGGGCTACCATTTTTTATCGGCGTTAGGGGAATAATATTATAGCGACGTTTTATAGCTTTAATGGCATAAGCCGTAGAAAAAAAACATTGGCTTCTAGTGGCAAGTCGACCTTGTTGAGATTTGATCGTATCTAGGTTAAATTCTGAAGAAACAGATACTTCAAAGTTTAACAACTTAAGCCAATCTAAGATTCTTGAGCGGGAAATAAAATGACCTCCCCAAGAATCAGCCATTTTTTTGTCCCATAAATATTGGTATCTTACCCAAAGACTCCAAGGGTTGAAGTTGATGATCACTAACAAGCCTTCGGGCTTTAAAATGCGTTCGATCTCTCTCATGGTTTGAAAGCGAAAACTATCGAACTCCAATAAGTGGGGGACGATAATCATATCAATACTGTCGCATTGTAACGGCAGGCTATAGGCTTTGGCTTGGATTTTTAGAGCGTCTTTACTGCTAAGCGCCTTGGCATCTAAAACAATATAGTTTTTGTACAAAGTACAATCGACAAATTCATCTTCCCAGCCTAAGCCTCCCAGTTGCAGAATGGTTTGTTGGCAACTGACGGTGATAGCCCTTCGTATATAATCAATTTCAAGCTCTTTTAAGAGCTTGCCTCTAGGCGTTTGATACCATGCAAATAAGAAATTACGCTTCATTACTACACCCTATTGTGATGTCATAGTTAACGATTATTAATAATAAATGATACAATCTCAACCAATGTTTAAAACTATTCCCCAGGTTAAAGATGAAGCGTGTTAATTTTAACAGGTCGATTAACTTTTTATTATTGTCGATATCGTTAATTATTACCGGTTGTTCTAATGCACCCAAAGAGCGATTAGGCTTAGATCAAGCAGATGCCAGCAAGCGGTCTGCAAATAGTGACTATGATTATCAAGCTTCTAACGCATTAAGCAAGCATAAATTCAAAACAGCATTAACGCATCAAGGTACAGTTTGGGAGCGTTTGCTGTCTCTATACTCATTGCCTGATGTTAAACATCCTCGTATTGATCGTGCTGTTTCTTGGTATTTGGAGCATCCCGCAGCACTTGCCATACTTCAGCAGCGCGCAGAACCTTATTTACATCATATACTTGATGAAGTTGAGGCGAATAATATTCCTGGTGAGTTAGCTTTATTGCCGGTCGTTGAAAGTGCTTTTGTACCCAATGCCTATTCAAAGGCAGATGCTTCGGGGCTTTGGCAGTTTGTGCCGGCTACGGGTAAAGAGTTTGGCTTGCAACAAAACGATTGGTATGACGGACGTCGTGATGTTTATGCTTCAACTAAAGCCGCCGCTGTCTATTTAAGACAACTGAATGATAACTTTGATGGTGATTGGTTGCTAGCCTTAGCTTCTTATAATTGCGGCCAAGGTCGAGTTAAAAAATCTATAGAAAAGAATGAGGATCTTAGTTTAGCGACTGATTTTTGGTCGCTTGATTTACCTGAAGAAACCGAAGATTATGTGCCGCGTTTGTTAGCTATCGCTAAAATATTTGCTAATGCAGATGAATACAAAATCCAATTACAACACATTCCTAATAGACCTTATTTTGAAGTCGTTGACATTAAGTCACCTTTAGATTTGCATAAAGCCGCGCAACTTGCCAATACACCGTTGCATAAATTTTTAAAGTTAAACCCTGGTTTTAATCGTGCAAGTACAGCTCCTCAGGGTCCGCATCGTTTGTTAGTGCCTGTAGATCAAGTACAGACTTTTAAAGATAATTTGGCCATGTTGCCTGATTCGGAACGAGTGGATTTAAGGCAATATGATGAAAAGGTTGCCAGTAATCGACTAGCACCCGTTAATAAGGAGGTCATTAAAGTGCCTCTGCAATATACGGTTAAGTCAGGAGACACCCTAACTTCAATTGCGACTAAAAACCATATCACCCCTACGTTGCTTGTTTCATCTAATCATTTAGGTAAGGCTGCAATTCGTGCAGGTATGAAGTTATTGATACCCGGGCAAGAAAAATTTACTTATGTGGCTATCACTACGCCAACCCAAACCCAAACCCAGGCTCAGGTTCAAAACAAGTCTAATACAAATAATCCTAAGATTAAGTCAGTGAGTTCTCAGGTTTATGCGGTTAAGAAAGGCGATACGATACAGACTGTTGCTAAGCATTTTTCTGTGGCACCACAAGAACTTGCTAGCTGGAATAATCTTACTTTGAAAGCCGCTTTAAGCTTAGGTCAAAAATTAACGATTAAGAGTGTTATTCCTCAACTTGCAAGTACTGCGTCATCAATGCACCTTATTAATTACAAAGTTGGTGAGGGTGATACTTTAATAAAAATTGCTAAAAAGTTTAATGTGCCGTTAGCTGATTTGCAAAAAAACAATGCCAGTAGTTTAGTGAAAGGATTACATCCAGGACTAAAACTTAAAGTGTTGGTAGATAGCAGTCAATCTTCCTAGAAAATTTGTAGTGCTTCCTCCAATCGTTCATTCGCTCCGCGTCACAGGTATGATTAAAAAGTGCGAGTCAAAGAGACAATATTGCAGCTATCTTTGAAAAATTTGCGATGATGTATCCCAACTTTCAGTTATATAGCAACGCTTAAGCGTATCCAAACGTTTCGGTCGGGGTTACAAACCCTGATCGCACGGTCGGCAAGGTACTAAAAACCGAGGTTAAGATACAAAAACCGCCCTTTATCGTATAAAAAAGGCGGTTATACATACGAAAATTTCAGGTTTTCGTATGTATAAGGGAGCTTTTGATACTAAAGAAAACCGATGAGATATAAAAAACGGTCTTTTTAATAGCTAATTGTGAGTTTTTTGTATCCAAACGGTAGTTTTTGATACCTATAAGCGGGGTTTATGTATTAAAAGCCCAGTTATTTGTGTCTAAACCAGCGTTTTAGGTATAAGAACCGGAGTTTTATGTATCTAAAAGAGCCGTTTTTGCATTAAAACCTGCCGGATGGGTATTAAAAAAGCGGGTATGGATATCAAAAAAGAGAGATTTAACCTGACAGGCGGTTTTAATAATGGTTAAAACTGTCAGGTTAATAGTGCTTGGTCAGGCTAGGGTGTTTAATTGACTAGCTTTGATACAGGGACTCAAAAATCAGTGCTACCTGCAGGTGTTATTGCTCTTACTTTTACTTCTAATATTGCACCTACATCAAAGCCTCATAGCGTGACGGGGTTTATAAGCCAGTTACTTAGAGTTCACTCAAAAACTCAGAAGCCCACAATCGAATAACGATTAGTGCATAACTTGACCGACAATGTAATGTTCCGAATTGCCTTTTCAACTAAAAATTTGAAGAATTTGTTGGTATAGCGCAGAACAATTGCAGGCACAAAAAAATGCCGGAGCAATACCAGCAAGTTCATGACGAAGAAGATACTATTTATCCACGCTTCAGAGGTGCAGGCTGTTTTAGCTTGAATCTGGTTGAGTCCATAAGCACGCTTTCCTTGACCAAATTTACCTTCAATCGGAATACGTTGTCGATAATCGGCTTGGCGCTGTTGTTTTTCTTGCTTAAGTTGTTCTCTGTTTTGTTCGGTTTGCT
>QVQD01000118.1 GCA_003584875.1 Methylococcales bacterium | reverse complement strand
AATAGCGCCCCCAAACAATAAGAGCTTTTCAGTAATGGTGGTTTTACCGGCATCGGGATGCGAAATAATAGCGAAAGTGCGACGTCTCTTTGTTTCTAAGGCTTCTAGCATGAATGTATTTGGGATTTTATAGATGATGTACTCAGCGATGTACACAACATTGCAATGATTACTGAGAACTGGGTTTAATTTTCAACGTGGGATTATAGCATAATTTATCTTAGGTTTTTTGTAGCTTTATTTGCTCAATAAAGACTAGTTACAGTTGATATATTACAATTAACTTTGAGTGAAATATCTACATTAACCGTGCATTTTCATAATATTAGATTTAAAAACTGCAAAGCCATTCAACCGCTCAATAAGACTAAAAACGAGGCCGCTACATTAAATTTATGCTTAATCTATTAACGCTCCCCACCTCAAAAATACTGGTGTGCAAAAAAGATTAAGCTGGTGAAAACTACCAAACTCATTCTACATTGCATTTATGAATTGAAACCAGCACACTCTCTCAAAATAGATTTTCTAAAAAACATGCTGATTAACCAAGCATTTAAGAAAGACGTTTGAACTTTTTTAAAAACTGTGGCATATGACGCACTTTTAAAAAAAAATAAGGCATTTCACTTACTTTTAATTTTATAAAAAACAAAGAACCTGCTTTAGCCCCCTAATAATAAGACATTAATGATATGGCATAGCATTTGCTTTATTTATCCAGTGTTTTACTATTTCTATTGTTTGAAACACCGATCAAAAAAACCTATACACCGAAATACCTAATAAAATGGAGTCGTTAATGTCAAAATTAAATTATCAAAAAAAATGGGTACAACATTTACTAGTACCAGCAACTCTTGCAGTTTTTAGCCAATGCTCTTTTGCTCATACTCGCTTAGAATCTCCAACCGTTATTCAAGGTGTCAAAGTTCACAACCGTCTCAATGTTGGCCATGGCTGCTCAATAGACGCAATCGGCACTAAAGGCGGCTCTACCTTTGCGCAAAGCGCAATATTTCCCAATGCCGTCAGTTATACGCCCATCATCGGCGTTGATTCATCGGCAACCGGGAGCACTTGGAACTCGGCGACTTATACCACACAACCTGCATCTACTTTTTATTCCCCACTAGCTGGCATAGGCACTTTAATACGTGAAGATGGTGCTTGGCCTATTACACTTCAAAAAACTGATGCCGTGGGCAATAATGATGGCTTCTCTGCTGGCGGAAAAGCTTATGATCAAACCGTCTCAGCTAGCATACAAACCAGTGTTGCTACTGCAGCAATCACTATTCCAGCAACATCTTGCGCGCGCTCAGTCACCTTTATGTTAGCCGTTGCCGATATTTGCGATATTACAGTTCCCAGCGCTATAGCTACTGATAAAGAAGTACTTTATTGGTCACCTATTCCCAATTTTGCTGGCGTGCCTGGACAGCCGTTTGGAAGCGCAAAAGGCAACTCCACAAGCACAAATATCGCTGGTGGCATTCCTGTAGGCCCCGCTTACTCTAACTATGATGGCTATACTGATGCTGCTCACACTATTGCAGGGGATGGTTGGGCTTCTCCTGCGACGCTAAAAGTCTATAGAAACATCACAGGCACTCCAGCAACAGTTGCAAATGGTGTCTATACTGTTGCGCAACCGGCCAATCCTCTACCACCAGGTTGCACAGGTCATGGTGGATTGGGAGATGACGTCTATGTATTCCCATCTGCCGCTCAAATCAATGCTGAAATGCCAATATTTTCAGGTGTTAATCAAAAAGGCACTTTATATTGGAAATAAGACTAGCAATAGTGATATTATCCAAAATTAATGATAATTTCTCGCATTAGCCAGCAAATAGCGTTAGTGCCCTAGAGTGGGCACTAACGCATTTATAGAGATACAGTAAACAAGGCTTTCTTGTTGGTATACACCGACAAGAAAGCCTTGTTTATTTTTATGCAGCCGTTAAGCACAAGGACAATATGAAAGACTCTTTTTTAAGAAAGCTACTGGCGACATCATTGTTAATTACCAGCTTGACTTATGGTAATAGTGCCGTAGCTCATAGTGTAGGCAACCTAATAGACGCCACTGGTATCAATGCCAGTGCCACAGATGTTTATCAAATTAGTTGTTTTGACGACGGCGGTGGGCCTACAGCCTATCTATTCATACAAATTCAGGATGGATCTATTCCAGTACCAGGCCTTTTAGTGAGTGCCCAAGCATATTTTGATCAAACCAAAATCATGACGAATACATCAGATCCTATTTCAGGTGACGCTAACGCAAGCCCTGGAGTTCAGCTTAGTGGTGGCAATGGCAATTACATTCTTTCAGTTTCAAAAACAGCAGTTGGGGCAAGGCAATACAACATCACAGTCCATTGCTGGAGTGTAAATGGTGAACATACTGGAACGGACATCAACACCTTACAACTACAGTAAGTTGCCGTTAAATTAACCACTCTTTTTAGAATCAACTTATTTGAATCTAGCCTACGAACAGCTTGAGAATTATTATGAAAAATCTGTCTTTTAAAAAATCACTTTTGACAGCATTTACACTTGTCATCTTGGGATATGTGAGCGTTACACTGGGCTATCCTAATGCTACTGTATTAATGGATGCGACTGGAACCAATGCTAATGCCACAGATTTGGGTCAGGTTAATTGCGATGCCTCATCAGATCGACTTTATGCCATGATCCAAGATCAATCTGCTCCAGTATCTGGTTTACTGCTAAGCCTACATATTTTTAGCGGCATCCGCATGACAACATCAACCGACAGCATTTCTGGTGATGCAAACCCTAGCCCTATCATTTATCTTAATGGTGGACAAGGACCTTATTATATCTCAGCCACGAAAACAGCTGCAGGTGCAAGACTATTTACGGTAACTTTTCAATGCGCCTCCAGCAACAATACTCTTACAGGCACTAGCGTTATAGGTATACAAGGCCAGTAAGAAAAGCATTATAGACTCTTTAATATTTCCCATTAATCTTCAAGCCTACCGCGCTTAACCATGATTCTAAGACTACTGATTTTTAGTGCTGCGCTAGCACTATCAACTTCGCTATTAGCTACAGAGATAGGTGAAAAAATGCCTGATTGCTCGCTCATAAAAGTTAATGATGCCCAGCACTTTAAGCTACAAAAAACTCATGACAAAGTGCTTTATGTCGATTTTTGGGCTTCATGGTGCCCACCTTGCGCGCAATCCTTCCCTTTTATGAATGAACTTAATCGTGACTTTAAAGCAAAAGGCTTACAGGTAATAGCGATTAATATGGATCAATCGCTAGAGGATACTAAAACATTTCTGACTAAATATCCGGCCAACTTTACAGTGATGACTGATATTAATGAACAGTGCGCTAAGAGTTTTGACCTCAAAGCCATGCCTTCTTCATATCTAGTCGATCGCAATGGTGTTATTCGTTATACACACTTAGGTTTTCGTACTGATGATACTAAAGAAATTAGAGCGCTTATAGAGCAGTTGATAGCAGAGCAACCTTAAAGAAATAAGCCGATATCTCAATATCGGTTTAATACAGAATAATCTCATTACTAGCAATAAATGAATAAAAAATTATCGTTCCCACGCGCCGCGTCACTCCCCACAGTTTAGGGTAGGAAAAAAGCATTTCACCCGTAGGAGCGACAAATACTTAACTGTGGACAGTAATGCTACGCCTGAGAGCGCTCCGTTAACGGAGTCAAGACTCATAAGTTTTGACTCCAAAATTGTGTAAATACCCATTCCATTCAATTGGCATAAATAACTTAATCAACAATAATGCTCTACCAAGAATAAATGAGAATAACCCAACAAAAGCTGTTAATAGCGTTACTGACAATTTGCCTCAGTTTTTCTGGGTGCACAACGGTAGCACCGTGGCAACGAGGCACTCTTGCCAAGCCACAAATGGCGCCTGATCCGCATCCTGTAAGAAATACTTATCAAACCCATATATATAATAGCCGCGAAGCGACCACCGGCATGAGTTCAGCTGGAGGTGGCGGTTGTGGCTGTAACTAAATCAACATCAGCACTTAGTACTTCTTTGCAAGCGCTCACCCTCGCAGCTCTGTCATTACCAGGCCTAATGCCTCTCAACGTTCATGGAGCAGAAGATGACGTCAATTTACTTTATGGTTATTATGAAGAAGGCAATCGCAATCTTTCCGGCACAAAAAGCAGATTTAAGCCAATCACTGCCAATAGCATAGCCGGAACTACCAACATTAAACTATCTGACCGAGTAAAACTTGGCTTTAACTACGATCAAGATACTTGGAGCGGAGCGACGCCTATCGCTACAGCACCCTTAGCTTTTGGTGGTAATGGTGGAAATGGGTTAGGTCGAGTCATTGGGGGGGCTACGCCTTATTTACAAAACAGCAACGTTTTATTTAACAAACAACTACTCCCTTTAAACAATGCTGGCACACAAAATAAACAATTAGTACAAACCATCTCCTCGGCCTCACCCGAAGTCCGCAATCAAGGCAATTTTAAATTAGGCTACGAGTGGGATGAATCTGAATTAGATGTCGCGGGTGGCATTTCTGAGGAAAACGACTACCATTCTCGTTTCGGCAATATTACAGGTCGTTGGGATTTTAATCAGAAACTAACGACTTTGAATTTAGGCTTAAGTTATACCAATAGTGACACAAGCGCCATTCTTGATCATGATGCAACACCCTATATATGGGAAACATCCTCTGGCTTTAATGCTTTTAATACCTCCAATCACAATTTCCAACTAGCCAAAAATTCAGGAAATACTCTTTTGAGCGGTAATCGCCAAGATTGGCGCCCTACCCTGAGTTTAACTCAAATATTAAACGAAAATGCTTTAATTGTCGGTAGTGTTGGCTATGCCAATAGCTCTGGTTATATGGCCAATCCCTATAAGGCAGTGGAGTTAGCTTACATCGCCCCAGGGCAAACGGGCGATATTTTAACTGGAAAAACTATAGGTTTACTTGAAGAACGACCTAATCTGCGTAATCAATGGACAGAAAATCTGCATTATGCACAAAACATCACAGGTTTAGACGCTGCCCTGCATTTTGATTATAGTTTTTCTCATGATGACTGGGCCGTTAATGCCCATACTTTTCAAAGCGACTGGGTACAGCCAATAAGTAATGGCTGGACAATAACGCCTAAGATACGCTATTACTCGCAATCTGCCGCTTCATTTTATACGCCCTACCTAGTTACCATGCAATCACCGAGCTTCATTTATAATGCTAGCGGTGCAATAACGGGGCAAACATTTAACGCGAGCAAACTTCCTAGTTATTATTCCAGCGACCAGCGTCTTTCAGCCTTTGGTACCTTAAGCGGTGGATTGACGTTAAGCAAACAATTCGTTAAGGGCGTCAGTTTTGAAGCCAGCGCAGAATATTATACTCACCAAGGCTCATTAAAACTGGGCGGTGGCGGTGAAGATGCTTATGCAGACTATAATTCTTATATGGTTAATGGCGTACTAAAAGTCGACCTATCTTCACTGTCCACTGTGATTAATCGTATTAAAACCAGCAATGATAATCTGTCACTAAGTTTTCTTGGCACCGATGATACTAGCCATGCTGAACATGATCACAGCCATCATAATGACCATGACAGCCAAGAAAATCATAGCGGACATGATCATCATACTAGCCCCGCTGGTGTCATGTTTTCTCACATGCTGAACAAGTCCGGCGATGCCATGGTCGGTGTTCGTTACATGCGAGACACTCAGGGCGGCAACACTTTACAAGGCTCTAATAGTGTGAGCGACCAAACCATTGCCAATAATGGCTGTGGCGGAAAAAGATGCTATGACACAGCAACCATGATGAATATGAATATGATCATGCTTGACCTCATGTATGCTCCGTCAGACTGGATGACGCTGATGTTAATGCCTCAATTCGTAGACATGAATATGAGCTCAAGAGCCATCGGCTCACCGCTGGCATCGACTCCCGAAAATTTTGATCTGCAACAAATCATCAATCATCATACCTTACATGAACATACTACCGGCGGCATTGGTGATACCGGCATGTATGCCATGTTCAAGCTGCTAAATCAATCTAATCAGAAACTTCATGGCACCTTGGGACTTAGCGCACCAACTGGCGCAGTTGATATTAAGTTCAGAGATACGCATGGCATAGATATCGGCTACCAACATTACGGGATGCAACTAGGTAGCGGCACTTGGGACTTCAAACCCAGCATCACTTACACAGGAAACAAAAATAAATATTCTTGGGGAGCCCAACTTAATGGAACTAAACGCTTAGAAGATAGCAATGCCTCAGGCTACGCTTTAGGCGATATCTTTCAGTCCACCGCATGGGGTAGTTATAGCTTATTAGATTGGCTTTCAACATCCATACGCGGTGTTTATACCGCACAAGGCACAATTAAAGGTCAGTACAATGGCACTTACAATCCATTAGGACCCGTTGACTACACCTCTAATTCTGGTGGGCGATACTGGGATGTGGGCTTTGGTATTAATGCTTTTGTGCCTAGCGGACGCTTACAAGGTAATAGCTTCAGTTTTGAATGGCTGCAACCCGTTAATGATGATGTTAATGGTTATCAACTTCCTCGTAGCGGCGCGCTCTCTGCAACGTGGGGCTATGGTTTTTAATCGACACACTTATCGTTCCCACGCAGAGCGTGGGAACGATAAAGCATGAAAGCAAAGCGCCTTAGTTGCTATCACTTCGCCTTCAAGGCGATGGGATCGCCCTGTGATATACAACTTTTTTCTGAAACCCATGGGCAAGCTAAAAAGATTGCAAACATCGTTATTACCGATGTCCGTCGATTAGAAGCTGATTATTCCCGCTATCGCAGCGACAGCTTACTCTCGAAAATTAATCGAGTGGCTGCCATTGGCGGTTCTATTACGGTCAATGCTGAAACAGCAGGATTATTGAATTATGCCGAAATATGTTATCTACAAAGCGAGGGCTTATTTGATATTACTTCAGGCATTTTAAGACAAGCTTGGCGATTTGATTCAGGTCAACTGCCTGATCAGGACAAAATAGTCGCTTTACTCGATAAAGTTGGCTGGCATAAATTACGCTGGACTGATCCAGTGCTGGAATTCTCAATAGCGGGTATGGAGCTCGATTTAGGCGGTGTAGTTAAAGAATATGCGGTTGATCGTGCCGCAGCATTATGCTGGGAGTCTGGTATGCGACACGGGATTGTTAATTTAGGCGGTGATATTAAAGTTATAGGCCCTAGGGCTGATGGCGAGCCATGGCATGTCGGAATCCGCCATCCTCGTAATATAGAAGCCTTAGTGCAAACGATTTTATTGCAAGAAGGAGCGCTTGCGAGTAGTGGCGATTATGAGCGCTGTATAGTCGTCAATGGTGTGCGTTATGGACATGTCATCAATCCCAAAACAGGTTGGCCAGTAAAACATTTGGCTGCCGTCAGTGTTGTGGGTGATTTCTGCGTGGTAGCAGGAAGTGCCTCCACCATAGCCATGCTTAAGGAAGATGATGGACCCGCATGGTTAACTGATTTAGGCCTACCTCATTTATGGGTGGATGTAAACAATGAAATGGGAGGTACCTTGTTAGCAGACCTAGGCTCCTCAACTCTGAAAAATAACAATTGAGATTAAAATATGACAAACAATGTGTTGAATAGCTTTGGAAGAGCGGGACTTTATTTGACTGTTTTCCTAACTGGTGCGTCCGTTATGGTGATTGAGCTATTAGGTACACGCATGATAGCGCCGTTTTATGGTGCTAGTCTTTATGTGTGGTCATCATTAATTTCAGTGACCATGATTGCACTGTCTTTAGGTTATTATATCGGTGGTCGCTGGGCTGACTGCGCTAAACGTTCAGGACTTTCTCTAATTATTGCACTGGCAGCGATATTTACGCTACTCATCCCCTGTGTAACCCGAGTTATTTTATTAGCTACCGATCCTTTAGGTTTGCGAGCAGGCGCTTTTGTAAGTTCACTGGTGTTATTCTCGCCCAGCCTAACGATGCTGGGTATGATAGGTCCATTTGCAATTAAACTATCAACCTCACAACTAGCTGGCGTGGGCTCCAGCGCGGGCTCTATTTATGCAGTCAGCACAGTCGGCAGCGTAATAGGCACCATAGTCCTCGGTTTTTTTCTGTTTCCATTAGTAGGGTCTAGGGAAATTCTGGTTGGTCTTAGTATTTTGTTACTTATCTTAGCCATCGTGGTCGCCATCTATGAACAAAAGTTCTTAGAAATCAGTAAAGCCATTTTAACGAGTGTTTTAATGACCATTATAGGACTGTCCATGTTGCCCAAAGTGATAGGTGAAGCCCACGCTTATAGCGGAGGTAAAAACTTTCAGATTCTATCCGAGCAAGAAAGCTTGTATGGCTGGGTACGTGTCATAGAAGAACCTGCTCGCGACCTACGTTTTTTGACCTCAGATGCTTCTATGATTGGTGCATCCAGTATTTCAGATGATAAAAGCCGATTAGGCTATCAGAAAATTGTCAGCTTAATACCTGCCTTAACGCCAAAAATGTCTAAAGCCTTAATCATTGGTCTTGGTGCCGGTCATATGGCAAAAACCCTGCAAGATCGCTATGGCATCGTCACAGATACCTTGGAGATTGATCCCGCGGTAGCCAGTGCCGCCACTAACTACTTTGGCTTCAAACCCACAGGACAGGCCATAGTCGGCGACGCACGCAGAGAAATTTCTCGCCTAAAAGGCCCTTATGATTTAATCATTCATGACTGCTTCACAGGTGGCACTGAGCCCGCACATTTAATAACCGTAGAGACCTTAAAGCAACTAAGGGGAATGCTAGCGCCTAATGGCATACTTGCCCTTAATTTTGTGGCCTTTGCTAACGACAAAAGCACGGCACTATCATCGGTTTCGCGAACCATTGAGCAGGCATTTCCAAACCAATCTGTCTTCATCGCTGAACCTGGTGAGGATTACAATGACTTTATTTTTCTAGCATCGGCTGAGGCCATCGATTTAAATTCTAAATCGTTGTCGCCTGAAGAAATGTCTTGGTTGCAAACCAGACTTTATTCTGTCAATAAAACCCAAGGCATAATTTTAACCGACAATTTTAATCCACTAGAACATATGCAAGTCGAAAAATCAGAGCGCTACAGACGTGAACTGATTAGTTGGTTCGGTACCGATCTATTTGTGCGATAAGCCTTTTCAAAATTAGTTACTTGAAGTGTTACGTTGAATCCTATCATGCGACCCTTTTTAGAGCTCACCGAGGTTTATCTTTATCGAGAAGCTATTGATTTTCGAAAATTTCATCATCGAAGCAGTTGATCCTGCTACCTCTGAATCTCGCCAACCAAAGCTAAAGATTAAAAAAACTGTAGGGGCGACAAATTCGCCCAGTACACACAAAACAAATACTGGGCGAATCTGTCGCCCCTACAATAAATCATTTTATCTACTACATAAACTCGCAAAACTTATCCACCCTACAAATTACTGACTTATGTCAAAGTTCGATAAATATTAACACCTGCATTGATTTGTAGAGATTACCGATAATGCCTTGTTTGAGGCAAGTCTTAATACGAAGATCAGGATCTTGTAGGGGCGAATTCATTCGCCCAGTACACACAAAATATGGGACACCCTCCCTACAAGAACTAATCTTTGGGCAATAACGCTAATACTTTTAAGCTCGCATTTTAAGAAACACCTTACTCAAACCTATCCTGATCTTTAAACAGATTAATAGCCTATTAAATAGACCTATCTATTTGACATGCCTACCTATATTCATGCCCTAATCACCCGATTTCAGATCGTGTATACCCCATTTCATACCTCGACAACCCAATAGCACTTCGTGAAGACCTAATCTCTTACTTCGAAAACCCAATTTCAGACCATAAATACCTGACTTCAGACCTCGACAACCTCATCGCAGAGCATGAAGACCTAATCTCATACCTCGAATACCCAATTTCAGACCATAAATACCTGACTTTGCGCCTAAAAAACCCAATCGCACGCCGTGATTAGTAAGCTTCAAAGTACGCACTCCGGTATTCATTACAAGGACAACCGGCTTTATAATGCTAACAGCTAATAACATGGTGCTAACAAGAAGACTTAAGGTAGTCTATGACTTACTCAGACGACCATCATTAATTATCACAGTTTTGTTAGTCCATTAACTAGCTTTTAAAGCACTATTAATAGTGAGCTAACGACAAAAATGTACTTTTATTTAGGCTATAAATATAAATAGCTTGCTTTGTAACAGGCAATCTGGGCATCATCAGTCGGCATAACAATATAACTAGCAATAAAACCCAAACAACAATAGGACTCAACGCATGTCAAATTCTAGCGCCATACCGTCTGACGACAGCAATAAAAGTATATTATTACAACAACTCAGCAGCCAACTTCCTGGTTACGCAAGCACTTTAGATATTACTAGTGCCGAAATAACTAAAGTAGCTTCCGGCTCAGCTTGGTTCGACTATTTACTTAACAGCCAAGCAGTAGCCCAAAACTATTCACAAGCCATCTTCTCGCTTAAACGAATTTTACGTGATGGTCCCGCCAATACTGACATAGCCATGCCGACTGCTCTAGCACTACCTACACCACCCACCAACATACCCTATTCTGACATTTTCGGTTTTGTAGGACCTTTGATTACCCGCATTAAAAAACACCCAAACTTCACCGAAAGTATCGGCAAAACTCTAGGTATTATCGCAGCAGTCACACCCGCTATTGATACAACAACCCTGCAACCGATACTTTCAATTGACCTACAAGCGGGTCACCCGGTATTGAGCTGGAAAAGCAATGGCACTAATGCTTTAGAGATTGAAGCTGATCACGGCACAGGCAGTTTTAGCTTATTGACCATACGCATGTCTTCTGGCTATCAAGATAGCACCCCACTACCTGCATCTGGCACCGCCAGTGTTTGGAAATATCGCGCCATTTATCACATACACGACCAACAAGTGGGGCATTGGAGCCAAGTTTTAGAAATAGGCGTTAAAGGCGTTTAAGAAATAAAAATGGGCATAAAATAACCTAGCAACAACTTCCGCATAGGTATCTACACAAGCTTCTTATCGGCGTGGGAACGATAAAAATCACCGTAGGGGCGTATTGCATACGCCCAACATTGAAAGTCCAATGTTATAGAGCTTATTTTATAAGGGCGTATGCAATACGCCCCTACGATCTTCGCCACAATGTTATCGTTCTCGCGTGGGAATGCTAACAATTATTTGCGTAGATACCTATGCTCGCTAGGGTGGTGTTTCAAAACAATTGTTATTAAATAAGAGCAGCATTGTAGGCCGGAATAAGACCATCTAAGCGTAGCGCATGATGG
>QVQD01000043.1 GCA_003584875.1 Methylococcales bacterium | reverse complement strand
TGTAGGGGCGACAAATTCGCCACGTATCACAGGTCGAATGTACTGGGCGAATGAATTCGCCCCTACAGAGTATCACAGGTCGAATTTGTCGCCCCTACAGAGTAATGCTT
Organism: Methylococcales bacterium; assembly: GCA_003584875.1. Classification (GTDB taxonomy): domain Bacteria; phylum Pseudomonadota; class Gammaproteobacteria; order Methylococcales; family Methylomonadaceae; genus Methylobacter_C. The sequence continues at coordinate 11,369 of QVQD01000043.1, read as the reverse complement.
ATTTTTTTTGTATTTTGGTTTTTAAAGAATCAACCTTAGCTATAACAAACCTTTGTAGTAGTAGGTCGGGTTAGCGATAGCGTAACTCGACAGGATGAACTTCGAATTGTTGGGTTACGCTATCGCTAACCCAACCTACCTTAGCCTTTCGCCTTTCGCCTTTCGCCTTTCGCCTTTCGCCTTTAACCTTTAGCCTTTTTACTTTCGCCTTTTTACTTTCGCCTTTACTCTCAAACACCCATGTTAAATTTTAAAAATATAGCTCTGCGCCGGGGTGCGCGGGTGCTGTTTGCCAACTCGACCTTCACTATTCACAAAGGCCAAAAAGCTGGATTTACCGGTGCTAATGGCGCAGGTAAATCTAGTTTATTTGCTCTGGTCAAAAAAGAATTGCATTTAGATGAAGGTGACTTTTCCATGCCGCCAAATTTGGAAATTGCACATGTCGCGCAAGAAACCCCTGCTGTGACCAGTTCGGCAATTGATTATGTTATAGATGGCGATCAAGAATTAAGGCGTTTACAAGCACAGTTGCAAATTGCCGAAAGCTCCGACAATGGTTTAAAACAAGCCGAACTGCATGCCGCTTTAGAAACCATTGGTGGTTACACAGCTCAAGCTCGAGCTTCGCGCTTAATGAATGGTTTAGGCTTTACCGCTGTTCAAGAACACAATGCTGTCAACTCGTTTTCAGGCGGTTGGCGTATGCGTCTTAACTTGGCACAAGCTTTGATGTGTCGTTCTGATGTCTTGCTATTGGACGAACCGACCAACCATTTAGATTTAGATGCGGTGATTTGGCTGCAAGATTGGTTATGCAAATATCCTGGCACTTTATTGCTGATTTCACATGATCGTGATTTTCTCGACACCATCACCGATCACATCGTCCATATTGAACAGAATAAAGCCGAAATTTATACCGGCAATTATTCGGCTTTTGAAAGAATGCGTGCGGAGAAATTGGCTCAGCAACAATCGGCTTTTCAGAAGCAGCAACGAGAAATTGCTCATATTCAAAGTTTTGTCGACCGTTTTAAAGCCCAAGCCACCAAAGCGCGGCAAGCACAAAGCCGTATTAAAGCCTTGGAGCGCATGGAAGTCATTGCTATGGCGCATGTCGATTCGCCCTTCGACTTTAGTTTTGCTAAACCCGGCAAAATGCCTAATCCTTTATTGACCTTAGATAAAGCAGACATCGGTTATGGCGAAACTTGTATTATCAAGCAAGCAGGCTTATCTATTTCACCTGGTGATCGCATTGGTTTATTAGGTCCAAATGGTGCGGGTAAATCGAGTTTAATTAAAGTCTTGGCCGGTGATATGCAGCCGATGTCAGGCAAAAGACAGGAAGCTGAAGCCTTAAAAATTGGTTATTTTGCTCAGCATCAATTAGAACAACTACAAGTAGACGAAAGCCCGTTATGGCATCTACAAAAACTAGATAAGCAAGCTACAGAAAAAGATCTACGTAACTTTTTAGGTGGCTTTGATTTTCAAGGCGATAAGGTTTTAGAAGCCGTTAAACCTTTTTCTGGCGGAGAAAAAGCCCGTTTAGTCTTAGCATTATTAGTCTATCAAAACCCTAATCTATTACTGCTTGATGAGCCGACTAACCATTTAGATTTAGAAATGCGTCATGCCTTAAGCGTAGCGCTGCAAGATTACCAAGGCGCTATTGTGGTGGTCTCTCATGATCGACACTTATTGCGCTCTGTTACAGATCAGTTATTATTAGTCGCTGGCGGCAAAGTTCAGCCTTTTGATGGCGATCTTGACGATTATCGATTATGGCTCACCGAGCAGAAAAAAACCGACGATAAATCAGTCACAGAAAACCCCGATACAGTATCGCGCAAAGACCAAAGAAAACTGGATGCCGATCGAAGAAAAAAACATAAGCCTCTGTTTGATGCCCTTAAGAAAGCAGAAATGGCCGTGGAAAAATATCATAATGAACAACGCGAACTAGAGCATCAATTAGCCGATCCGGGGCTTTATGAGGCCTCAGAAAAAGAGCGTTTAAAGCGGATATTAGATCGAAAAGTTCAAGTGGACAAAGCGCTGGATGATGCAGAATCAGCCTGGATGGAAGCAGAAGAAGCGGTAGAAAATGCGGAGTAAGATTTAACCTTTTAGTTGCCTTTATTACCGCCACACGAGCCTTGACTAACCATTACTAGGGAATTTGGAATTGCTGAGAGTCGCTTTACAAATGTTGAACTCTGAGCAGAAATCTGTAGGCCGGAATAAGGCTTTCGAGCATAAGCGAGAACAGCGTTTCCGGCATAGGTATCGACCCTGTGCCGGAAACGCCATCACGCACTAGGCTAGCATGGCCTTATTACGGCCTACTGACTGCCCAAATTTATAAGAATTTAGTGTTTGGTGGGTAGTAATTATCCACCTACGAACTCAATAAATATCATTAATATCACACTAGGACAGGCATTATGAGCAACTATAAACATATTTTGTTGGCAGTGGATTTTTATGAAAACTGCTCGGCTATTAGCCAACGAGCTAGGGATTTAGCGCTTAAATATCAAGCTAAGCTGAGTATTATTCATGTCGTTGATAACTTACCGCTAACCGATACCGGCTATGGCCCCGAAATACCTTTTAACATCGACTTTACCAACGAGTTAATTGCTAGCGCAAGAATACAACTGGGAAAAATAGCTGAAGAACTTTCGATCAACGAAGACCAGCAATGGCTGGAAATGGGTAGTCCAAAAATAGAAATAACTCGAATTGCAAAAGAAAATAAAGTAGATTTAATCGTTATCGGTTCACATGGCCGTCATGGCTGGGCTTTATTATTGGGCTCAACCGCTAACGGAGTACTGCATCACGCAAGCTGTGATGTTTTAGCTGTCCGATTACAAGAAAATTAACCACAACATAAACTTTTATTAAACATCAATAGCAAATAAGCACGCTAACAATAAAATTAAAGTGCTCACATTACTAAGGTAGGTAGATAAATGATAGGCCATATAGAAAGCTTTGATCCCGACAATCAAACTGGAACCATCAAAAACGAAACAGAAACTTATACATTTCATTTAGACGATTGGGCTGCTCAAGTGCCGCCCGATATTGGAGACGATGTCAATTTTGAAAACGATGGCACTACTGCAAAAAAAGTTGATTTAGTGGGCGCTTATTTAACGCCACCAAAAGCCGTCAAACGTAAATATGTGGCTGTAGCCTTAGCCTTATTACTTGGCTTTACCGGTATGCATCGCTTTTATTTAGGTTATTACAAGATGGGGCTTGCTCAATTGGCACTTACCGCTGTAACAGTTGGCTATGGTGCACTTTGGGGCTTTATAGAAGCTATATTACTTTTAGCGGGTCATCTTAATAAAGATGCTAAGGGACGTCCTTTGAAATAAGGGTTAAGAACAGGGGAAAGGTTTAAGGCTAAAGGTGAAAAAAGATTAAGCCTAGCAGCTATCGCACCTTAAATTGCTACCCTCTTAGCTGAGCGATATAATCTTTAAAGCACAATGTGTTGCTTGCTTTTAGGAGTCAAAACTCATGAGTTTTGCTTAAAAAGCGAAAGCATCGTAGGTCGGGTTAGCGATAGCGTAACCCGACACGATGCTCTACAAAATGCTTGGCTTACGCTATCGCTACGCCAAGCAACAAAACTCGTGAGTTTTGACTCCAATACTGAGCTCTTAGCCTTCCGCCTTTCGCCTTCCACCAACTTTTTCAACACGCAAAAAAAAGGCTCTTGCTATTAATAAACAAGAGCCTTTTTTATGTTGAACGTTAACCCTTATTTAGGATAAACATTAACGGCAGTTAAGCCTTTAGGGCCAGACTCGATATCAAAACTAACTGTTTGACCTTCTGTTAGGGTTTTAAAACCTTCCCCTTGAATAACAGAATGATGTACGAATACATCTTCGCCCCCGTCAGTAGGTGCGATAAAACCAAAACCTTTAGTGTTGTTAAACCACTTTACAGTGCCTGTTGCCATTTTGAAAACTCCTAAAATAAATACTTACGGTTAAAACAGAACTACAACATTGATAACCGAGGTATCCACGTTCAACATCTTTACTCTGCTAGGCGCGAATTGTACTGCTATTTTTGACAGGATGCCATTTATTGAAAGGTTTTATACAAACCATCGAGCACTAATGAGTTAGGACTAACCATACCAATCACCTTTTTGTTTTCCAGAACAGGGGCTCTCACCAAATTATAATTAGCAAATAATCGTGAACAATAGCGAATATCCATATCGGGATGCACAGAGATAATCGGTTTATTCATAATTTCATAGACGTTTACTCGATCTGGGGCGCGGTCTTTAGCTAAAACATGCCTAGCGATATCGCCAGACGTTAACATGCCATATTCATCATCTTCATTGCGCTTATTAACAATCAGTACCGCTGTCTTTAGCGACTTCATTTTAATCAAGGCGTCAGCAACCGTAGCAATACCTTCAATAGTTCCAAAATCGGTTTTCATTACGTCTTTGACGCGAATAACCATATTATTTGTACTCATATTTTATCCTCAATTTCTTGGGTAAGTTCTTCAACTTGGCGCATTACGCCAATAGCATCTTCAACATCAACCTGAAAGGCAATACCTGTACCTGGCTGGTTATCAAATTGAGCTACTTTGGCAATTTTCTCTAATATATGTCGACTTAGATGCTCTTCAACCAAAAACAACAACACATCTCTTGGAGATTCTAGTGATAGGCCAAAAAATGTTTTCGACTGTTTCAAACCTTCACCACGAGCATGGTTAATTACCGTAGCGCCTTTAGCACCACTCTGGCGAGCCGTATCCAGCACTAAGTCGGTTTTATCATCTTCGACAAAAGCAATAATTAATTTGAAATGCATGATGTTCCTTTAAGTATTAGTTAAGTGTTTGCGCTTACCCAGCCATTGTGCAATTTGCGCGTAAGCTAAAACAGTAATAATTGGGTATAAACTGGCAAAGGCGATTAAACCAAAGCCATCGACTAAGGGCGTTCGACCAGGAATAGCCTCTGCCAAGCCCAAGCCTAATGAAGTTACTAAAGGTATCGTCACCATAGATGTGGTTATATTGCCTGAATCATAAGCCAGCGCAATAATTAATTTAGGTACAAAGAAGGTCTGAATGATGACGATCAGATAACCCACGATAATAAAATAATACAGATCAAGCCCAGTTACGATGCGAAATGTACCCAAAGCTAAGCCAATTGCAACACCAATAGCAACAGAAATGCGAAAACCCCAAGCTCGAATAGCTCCACCAGAAGTTTGTTGAACTTTGATGGCTATCGCTAATAAAGTAGGTTCAGCTAGAGCGGTAGCAAATCCCAAACTAGCAGCAAAGAGATAAACCCAATAATAATCTTGCCAGACTCTACCAGTTAATTCAGCGTTATTCCCCAGAAAATCAGGCGTCGTTAATTGCGAGGCCATTAAGTTTCCTAAAGGAAATAACGCCATGTCTAAGCCTTCAAGAAAAAACACGATGCCAATGAGTACAAAAACAAAGCCTATTAATAGTTTTCTAGGATAAACCACCGCTTTACGTATCACTAGAAACTGAAAACAGCTAATAACCAAAGCGATAGGTAAAATATTAATACACACTTCAACTAGCTTTAGACCGATATGTAACAACCATTCAAGCATAAGCTATCCCATAGATCATCACGAAAATCATAGGCATCAAGGAGGCAAACACCACCAAACCAAAACCATCAGTAATCGGGTTACGTCCCTTAATAGCCGAGGCTAAGCCAACCCCTAAAGCCGTCACAATAGGGACGGTAATGGTTGCCGTTGCAATACTGCCTGAATCATAGGCAATACCGATAATATCTTTGGGTGCAAACGGCGTTATTAAAGCAATACCAGCATAAGCGCAAAAAACTGGGTAATAGACTGGCCAGCCTTTGAGAATTCTAAGTACGCCTATTAATATCGCTAAGCCAACAGAAATGGCCACTGTAAACCGCAGGCCTAAGGCATAATGTGCGCTAGCAGTTTCTGTTGAGTCAATTTGATGATGATTAGACGCACTAAGGGCTGCTTTTTCAACTAGAACAATAAGTGCTGGTTCGGCAATGGCTGCAGAAAAGCCTAAACAAAAGGCAAAGCCTAATAACCAGAACAAACTGCCTTTTTTAGCAAAATCATAGGCCATTGACTCACCCAACGGCAGTAGACTAAGTTCTATGCCCTGAATAAATAAACAGAGCCCCAGTACTACGAAAAGAAGACCTGTAATCAATCGATCAACATCGGCTATCGATTTACCTATAACGAGCACCTGAAAGATCAATACCACCACAATTATTGGTGCCAAATCAAAAAGACTATTGACCAACTGTTTAATAAAACGTCTTTTTAGCATCGGGTTCCAAGTTATGTATTTTAAGACGGTTAATCATTAGGCTGATGAGTGGCTTCGTAGGGGGCGTATTGCATAAGCCCTTTTAAATTAGGCTCTATTGCAATCAGCACACTAAAATCTTGTATGTTCGATATAGGGGCGTATGCAATACGCCCCTACCGTGTAGTTTTAACGTAAATAACCAAAAAAAATCTATCTCCCCCCTTTGTAAAAGGGGGGGCTGGGGGGATTTTTAAAATAATTTTCAACTGTAATACAGACCGAACTCAGTTATTTTCTAGCCTCTATCAATTTAATTAAATGACCACTATCAGCATCTATATTTACAAAAGTAAAGCCAGATGATTTGATATGTTTTAGAGTACTTCTATTGATATTAGCGCCCATAATAACCCGCACAATAGGATTAATCATGTTCATAAGCATGGCCAGTGATGATTTAGAACTAACAACTTGCTCCAACAGTAAAACCTTTCCACCGGGTTTACAAACTCTATACAACTCTTTTAGACCTTTGGATGGCGATGCCACTGAGCCAAAAACAAACGTAGCTATCACAACATCAAAACTATTATCTGCATAAATCATGGACTGAACATCCATTAAATTAAGTGTGGCAGTAATCGCCTTCCTATTTTTTTTAAGCTCAGCCTGCTTTAGCATCTCTGGACTCAAATCAATCGCCGTGATTTGCGCATCAACAGGATAATAATTAAAATTTTTACCCGTACCAACACCCACTTCCAGAATATGAATGCCTTCTACCCTAGCCCATAATTTTTTACGCCAGCGCGTATAAAACAAGCCCTCCATAATGGACTGGCAACCATCATAATAAGGAGCGATTCGATCATAGCGCTGTTTAATGACAAGACTATCAGATTTCATATTAAGCTTTAAAAAAAAAATAACTCATGAATATTACAATGCAAACTTAAGCTTCATCAACATTATTATTAGCTGTCATGTAAAATAGTCGATAATATCTACTTAAATACATTAAGACAAACAACCACCACACTCAGCACCCCTTCATGAGTGTAAACCCGACTATGGATTAGTAATAGACGTGAAAGCACAAGTAAATGATTTAGTACAAACACCGTTGCCGACTGAGCACGGTGAATTTATTCTGCATTATTATAGCAACAGCATTGATAACAAAGAGCATATAGCCCTAGTTAAGGGTGATGTTTTACATCAAGAACATGTGCCCGTGCGCATACATTCCGAATGCTTTACCGGTGACGTGCTTAGTTCTAGGCGTTGTGATTGCGGTGAACAACTGGCCATGGCTATGCAACTTATTAATGATGCGGGTTTCGGCGTGTTGATTTATCTTCGCCAAGAAGGTCGGGGCATCGGTTTATTAAAAAAACTTCAAGCCTATAATTTACAAGACCAAGGCATGGATACCGTGGAGGCTAATATTCATCTAGGTTATCTTGCTGATGAAAGAGAATATAGTATTGCTGCCTTAATATTAGAAAGCCTTCAGGTTAAATCAATCAAGCTATTAACCAATAACCCTAAGAAAATAGATGACCTTACAAAATTAGGCATTTTTGTCGAGGGACGTATTCCAATCGAAGTTGTCGCTAATCAAGATAATGCCGCCTATTTAAAGACCAAAGCAAAGAAAATGGCGCATATGCTCATAGGATCGATAAAAAAGCGATAACTAGGTCGGGTTAGCGATAGAGAATGTAAAAGTATTCTTTTTATTTCCCCCTCTTTAGCTAAAGAGGAATCTACACAAGTTTCTTATCGGCGTGGAAACGATATAAAAACGCCGTAGGGGCGTATTGCATACGCCCAACATCGAAAGCCCAGTATTATAAAGCTTATTTTATAAGGACGTATGCAATACGCCCCTACGATCTTCACCACAATGTTATCGTTCTGCGTGGGAATGCTAACAATTATTTGTGTAGATACCTATGCCTCTTTAGCATAGAGGGACTAGGGGAGATTGGGTCTATTAAAAATAATCATTAAATATTAATAGCCTATTACACAATAAATCCTTCTCAGTCCCCCTTTTACGAAGGGGGAAGCTAAAATCATAATACTTTCCCAGTCTCGATAGCGTAACCCGACAAAACATATAAAGACGCCTAGCTTTAACAGCCAGACAACTTTGTGTGACTGAATAAAGCCTAGCAATAGCAAGCAAATGACTAGCTATCATCCATAGTGCGATAGCGAAACCCATCAAATTACGCTGAGTTAACTAAACCCAGTTAACACATAGCATGTTTATCATGGACTTCTGTTATCGCCTCACCCATTTTAAGACTCACTTCTTGGAAGAGGCTTTGGCTAGGCAATCCTTATTTTAGCGGTTATTATATTGCCCGATGTTAGGTAGCCACAAAACATCACTATGACTTACGCCCTTCTAAGCTAGTTCAGCTGTTAACGCCCGATTGGCGTAATCCTATTATTGGATTATTACCTTTCCACTATCTTCATTATAGCTGGAAAGCAAAAGTATGATCTTTCGACACCCATCTTAATATAGAGATTAGCTATGAGTATTTCATTAAATAAAGGGGGCAACCTCAGTTTATCAAAAACTGATCCTAGCCTTAAAAATTTGATTGTAGGCTTAGGTTGGGATGCAAGACCCACCGATGGCGCAGACTTTGATTTAGACGCCAGTGCTTTTATGGTTAAAGAAGATGGCAAAGTTAGAACTGACAGTGACTTCATATTCTATAATCAAACTAAATCCACTTGTGGTGCTATAGAACATACGGGCGATAATCGTACCGGTGCAGGCGATGGTGATGATGAATGTGTTATTGTCTTATTAGATAAAATCCCTGCCGACATACAAAAAGTCATTTTTTGCGTGACTATTCATGATGCTGAAGCACGCAAACAAAATTTTGGTCAAGTGAGTCACGCTTATGTGCGTATCGTTAATAAAGATTCTAATAGCGAAGTTGCTAGGTACGACTTGAGTGAAGATGCCTCAGTTGAAACGGCGATGATCTTCGGAGAAATTTACCGTCATACCGGTGAATGGAAATTTAAAGCCGTAGGTCAAGGTTATATTGGCGGCTTAGCGGCATTAGCAAATCAGTACGGCATCAATATTTAATTTTATCTAACTATCACTTATTAGGAGTTACAGCATGGCAATTTCACTGAGCAAAGGCGGCAACGTCAATTTAAGCAAAGAAGCACCAGGTTTAAACAAAATAGTCATCGGTTTAGGCTGGGATGCCCGCGCCACCGATGGCTCTGGATTCGATTTAGACGCTAGTGCCTTTTTAGTTAAAGAAGACGGTAAAGTTCGCTCAGATGCTGACTTCTGCTTTTATAACAACAAAGTCGTTGCTGATGGCGCTGTCCAGCACATGGGTGACAATACCACTGGCGCTGGCGATGGTGACGATGAAACCGTTAAAGTTGAATTATCTAAAGTACCTGCTGATGTCGCTAAAGTTGTTTTTGCTGTCACTATCCACGAAGCTGAAATTCGTAAACAAAACTTCGGCCAAGTCAGTCACGCTTTTATTCGAGTCATTAACGAAAATGGTGGTCAAGAAATTGCTCGTTACGACCTAAGTGAAGATGCTTCTACCGAAACAGCAATGATATTTGGTGAGATCTATCGCATAGACGGTGACTGGAAATTTAAAGCCGTAGGCCAAGGTTTTGCCGGTGGCTTAGGTGCGCTAGCTTCGTCTTTTGGTGTGAGTGTATAGTTTCGAAGTTGCGTAGGATGGGTAGAGCGATAGCGAAACCCATCATCTAGTATGCACTTGATGAGTTTCACTTTGTCCTACCAATCAACCATTGCACAATTGTAAGCCGGAATAAAAGCACTCAAGCGTAGCGCGTGATGGCGTTTCCGGCGATCATGTCGATTGGATCGCCGGAAACGCTTTTTTCGCTTACACTCGAAAAGCCTTATTCCCGCCTACGTAACTATTCACTGCTGTAGGCCAGAATCTTAATAACCCTGCTTCAAAAACAACAACCTCTTCTCTTTCAGGAACTCACGTTATGGCTATAAATTTACAAAAAGGTCAAAAAATATCTTTATCTAAAGAATCCGGCAGTACTTTAAGCAAAGTCGTCATGGGTTTAGGTTGGGATGCTAAAGCTCCAAAGGTTGGCCTTATTAAAGGCATGTTTGGTGGCGGCAGCAATGATGGCGCTATTGATTTAGACGCTTCTTGCGTGCTATTTAATGATGAAAATAAAGTTGTTGATATTGTCTATTTCGGTCAATTAAAAAGTCGCGACGGCAGCATTCTCCATACTGGCGACAATCGGACCGGCGAAGGTGATGGCGATGACGAGCAAATCATTGTGGATTTAAATAAAATCCCCGAAAGCGTTAAATCTTTAGTGTTTACAGTTAGTTCTTATACCGGCGAAACTTTTAATACGGTTGAAAACGCTTATTGCCGCATTGTTGACAATTCCAATAACAATGAAATTGCCCGTTATACCTTAACCGCACAAGGTTCTCATACCGCTCAAATCATGGCTAAATTGTATCGCCATAATGGTGAATGGAAAATGCATGCTATCGGCGAAAATGGCACAGGTCGAACTATTGAAAACCTACTGCCACTGATTACGATGCACCTATAATGAGAATTTGGTTTAACAAAACATTCTCAACCATCAGTTCAGTCTTTAAAGCACTTCATCTAGCCTTTCCAGTCAACGAAGTCAGCTTAATTTGTACGCATACGCACGGCAACGCTGCAGCCTTTTTGGCTGCAGATGAATGCTATCTTGAACCCTCCGACTTAACCGGCCCCGCTTACCTAGAATGGTGCGTGGACTTCTGCCAGCACCATAACATACAGTTATTTTGGCCGGGAAGAGAAGTCGCTCTCATTAGTCAACATCATGATTTATTTTTAGCGACTGGAACTCAAGTACTGTCTGTAGCCGATTATGAAACACTGACGCTACTGCATAATAAAGCCGATTTTTACAATCAA